>CAZYCB010000483.1:0-10554 GCA_964645735.1 uncultured bacterium
GTCCTGGGACTCGACCTCGCGCTCGACCTCCACGTGGGACTCGGCGAGGAAATCGGTCTCGTCACCGCGCCGTCGACGATCCGGGTGGCGGACGTGGAACCTGTCGTGAGGAAGTGCCGGGTCCTCGGTTTCTTCAACAGCGGGATGTACGAGTTCGATTCCCGTTTCGTGTACATGGACCTCAAGGACGCCGATGATCTGTTCGATTTCGAAACGGGGCTTCGCGGTTACAGCATCAAGCTCGATGATATCTACAAGGCGCAGGAGGTTGACGAGGCGATTCAAGAAACGCTCCCGCTCCAGCACTACGGGACGAACAACTGGATCAACATGAACCAGAATCTCTTCAGCTACATGAAGATCGAGAAGATCCTGATGTTCCTCATGCTCACGCTCATCATACTCGTCGCCGCGTTCAACCTCGTGGGCATGCTCACCATGGTGATCATGGAGAAGCGCAAGGAGATCGGGATTCTCAAGGCGATGGGAGCGCCGTCGTACGGTGTCATGTCGATCTTCATGATCGAGGGGACGGTCATCGGTGTGCTGGGGACGTTCGGCGGGCTCATCGCCGGGTACATCACGTGCGTCATACTCGACCGTATCAAGCTCGACTTGCCCGGAGACGTCTACTTCATCAAGACGCTTCCCGTACTCGTGCAGTGGCAGGACCTCGTCGCGGTATGCGGGTGCGCGATTCTGATATGTTTTCTCGCAACGGTATATCCCAGCTGGGAAGCAAGCAAACTGATGCCCGTCGAGGCGATACGGAACGAGTGAGGCGGTCCGCCGCCCCGCGTGCGGAGCCCCCGTCGGTGGGGCGGGGCGGTTCGCGGTCCGTGATGCTTGAGTTTTCGCCGGAGGGAGATTAGATTGATGGGTGAGACCTACGTCCTCGAAGCGACCGCGTTGACAAAGAGTTTCGAGGGCACGAAGGGAAGAATCGAGGTGCTCAAGGGCCTCGATCTCAAGGTGAGACAAGGGGAAATCCTGTCGATCGTGGGGGCCTCGGGCGTCGGAAAAAGCACGCTGCTCCAGATCTTGGGCTCGTTGGACAAGCCCGACAGCGGGTCGATGAAGATCAACGGCAGAGTGATCGACGCGCTAACGCAGAAGGAACTCAACGATCTCCGTAACCGTGTGCTCGGCTTTGTGTTCCAGTTCCACTTCCTCCTCCCCGAGTTCACCGCCCTGGAAAACGTCATGATGCCGAGCCTCATCGGCGGGGTGTCCTGGGGCGACGCGCACGAGCGCGCGAAGGCTCTCCTGGAACGGGTCGGGTTGAAAGACCGGATCTACCACAAACCGGGCGAGCTCTCCGGGGGCGAGCAGCAGCGCGTGGCGGTGGCTCGGGCCCTCACGAACGGTCCCGAGGTGATCCTCGCGGACGAACCGACAGGGAACCTCGACGACGCCTCGAGCGAGGAACTTCACGGGCTCATGGGCGAGCTTTCCGCACAGGAGGGCAAGACGTTCGTCGTCGTGACGCACAAGAGGGAGTTCTCCCGTTTCGCGAGCCGCGTCGTCGTTCTGGAAGACGGGAAGCTCCGCGAGATGACCGACTGAGCGACGGAGAATCGCCGCCCTGGGGGCTGGAGGAGCCGGTGCGGAACTTGCTAGATCAGGCGGGAAAAAGAGGCAGGAACGCGCGATGCCGTTAATGTGTGAAACATGTGGTAAACGAGCGGCGAAGCTCCACTACACCGAAGTGGTCAACCACAACATGGTCACGATGGACCTCTGTGTGGAGTGCGCCGAGGAGAAGGGGATCGACGTGAAGAGCGCGGGAAGCTATGGTTTGGGAGATCTCGTTGCGGGCGTCTGGGATTCGACGGTCGACGCCCAGTCGGACAAGATCGGCAAAGTCCGCTGCCCTCACTGCGGCTACACGTATTCCGATTTCAAAAAGATGGGGCGGTTCGGCTGTCCGGAGTGCTACCGCGCGTTCGAGGTCCAGCTGATCGTTCTCGTCAGACAGCTGCACGGGAGCACGCAGCATCAGGGCAAGAGCCCGAGGCAGATCGGGCCGAAGGCCGTCATTCGCAGGGAGCTCATGGATCTCAAGGAGGAACTGGTTCGGGCCGTGGAGAAGGAGGAGTTCGAGGAAGCGGCGAGACTGCGCGACCGGATCAAGGAGATGGAGAGCAAGGTGGAGGAGACCTGAAATGCAGGTGAGGGATTTGATCCACAAACCCGCGAAGTGGCTCGATGCCTCCGGCCAGGAGAATGAGATCATTCTTTCGAGCCGCATCCGCGTCGCGCGAAACCTCGACAAGAGGCGCTTTACGCACAACGCTCCCGCCGACGAGCTTTCCTCGATACTCGCTCACACGCACTCGGCTGCCGCGGCGACGAACACGCTCGCCAACAGCGAGTTTTTCGATATGGGAAGCGTGTCCACGCTCGACAGGCAGTTCCTCGCCGAAAGGCACTTGGTGAGCCGGGAGTTCTTATTCAACTCTTCGAACCGGGGATTGATGGTGAACGCCACCGAGGAGCTCTGTCTGATGATCAACGAGGAGGACCACCTCCGAATACAGGCTTTTTCGTCCGGTCTCGAACTCGCCAGGGCACACGAGCTCGCCGACCGGCTCGACAGCGAGCTCTCGGGCCAGGTCGAGTTCGCGTACAGCGAGCGGTTCGGGTATCTCACGGCCTGTCCGACGAACGTCGGCACGGGCTTGAGAGCATCGGTTCTCATCCATCTGCCGGGTCTGGTGCACACCAAGGAGATCAACAAGCTTCTCGACAGCCTCCGGCAGCTCCACCACTCGATCCGGGGGCTCTACGGGGAAGGCACCGAGGTCATGGGGAACTTCTTCCAGCTGTCCAACAGCGCCGCCCTCGGGACCTCGGAAAGCGCGATCATCGGCAATCTCAGGGAGATGGTGGTCCGGCTGATGCGGTTCGAACGGCGTTCCCGGGAAATGCTCTTTCGCAAGGCACGAAGCTTGCTTGAAGATAAGGTGTGGCGGGCCTATGGGTTGCTCCGCTACTCCAGAAGCGTTAGCTCCAAAGAAGCGCTGAGCTTGATATCGGCCGTGAGGTTGGGCGTGGGGGTGGGGATGATCACGGATGTGCCGCTGAAGACGCTCAACGAGCTATTGGTCTATACACAAGCGGCGCACCTCCAGACGCTCCAGGGGCGGTCGATGGAACCGCAGGAGCGGGACGAGGCGCGCGCCGCTCTCATACGCAAAACTCTCTCCGAAACGACGGGCAAGCAGGAGGATGATCGCTGATGCATGACCGTTTTACCGATCGGGTCAGACGTGTGATCTACTACGCGCGGGACGAGGCGAATCGTCTCCAGCACGACTACATCGGCACGGAGCATCTCCTCCTGGGCATCGTTCGCGAAGGCGAGGGAATTGCGGCGAAGGTGCTGAGCAAGCTCGAGCTCGATTTCGAACAGATTCAGCAAGCCGTGGAGAGCATGGTCAAGGGTAGCGGCCCCTCGCTCATCGTCGGCGAGATCCCGTTCACGCCGCGTGCGAAGAGGGTTCTCGAACTCGCAATCGAGGAAGCCCGGCTTCTCGGCCACAACTACGTGGGGACGGAGCACCTCCTCCTCGGACTCATCCGCGAGGGAGAAGGCGTGGCCGCCCAAGTGCTGGCCGAACTCGGCGTCGATCGGAAGCGCGTTAGGGAAGAGGTACTGCGCCTCCTCGGTCCCTCGGCGTCGATGAAGGCGAGAAAGACGAAGAAGGAGAAGAGCGAAACACAGAGCCTCGATCAGTTCGGCCGCGACCTCACGCAGCTCGCGCGCGAGAACAAGCTCGATCCGATCATCGGCCGCGAGACGGAGATCGAACGGGTGATCCAGGTTTTGAGCCGCCGCAAGAAGAACAACCCGATCCTCATCGGCGAACCGGGTGTCGGAAAGACGGCGATCGCCGAGGGGCTCGCGCAGCAGATCGTGGAGAACAAGGTTCCGGAGATACTCAAAGACAAGCGGATCTGCACGCTCGATCTGGCCTCGGTCGTCGCGGGCACGAAGTACCGCGGGCAGTTCGAGGAACGTCTGAAATCGATCATCAACGAAATCCGCGACGCCGAAGACGTGATCATCTTCATAGACGAGGTGCACACCATCGTCGGAGCGGGCGGGGCCGAAGGGGCGATAGACGCGTCGAACATGCTCAAGCCCGCGCTGTCGCGGGGCGAGCTGCAGTGCATCGGAGCGACGACGCTCGACGAGTTCCGCAAGCACATCGAGAAGGACGGAGCGTTGGAGAGGCGCTTTCAGCCGATTCTCATCAACCCCCCCACGGAAGAGGAGACGATCAAGATCATCTTCGGGCTTCGCGACAAGTACGAGGCGCACCACCGCGTGAAGATCGGGGACGACGCGGTCCGTGCGTCTGTTTATTTCTCGCAGCGGTACATTCACGATCGTTTTCTTCCCGACAAGGCCATCGATCTCATCGACGAGGCCGGTTCGAGGGCGAGGCTCGGTGTCGTGACCGCTCCCACCGAGCTCCAGGATCTCGAGACGCAGATCGAAGAACTCTGCCGCGAGAAGGAGTCGGCGATACAGGCTCAGGAATTCGAGAAAGCGGCGAGCTTCAGAGACAAGGAAAAGGAGCTGAGAAAAAGACTCCAGGATATGCGCAAGAGCTGGACGGAGACCAAGCAGGTCAAAGAGACGACGGTCTCGGCCCTGGACATTGCGCGCGTCGTCGCCGCGATGACGGGCATCCCCGTTTCCGAGGTCGAGCAGGAGGAGACGGAGAAGCTCCTGAAGCTCGAGGAAGCGCTCCGCAAGAGAGTCGTCGGGCAGGAGGAGGCCGTTCAGGCGCTCGCGAAGGCCGTGCGAAGGAACCGTGCGGGCCTGAGGGACCCGAGGCGTCCCATCGGGAGCTTCATCTTCCTCGGTCCCACGGGAGTTGGAAAAACAGAACTCGCCCGGGCTCTGTCGCAGGTTCTTTTCGAATCCGAAGAAGCGCTGATCCGTCTCGATATGTCGGAGTCCATGGAGAAGTTCTCCGTTTCGCGTCTTATCGGAGCGCCCCCGGGATACGTCGGCTACGACGAGGGCGGCCAGCTCACCGAGAAAGTCCGCCGCAAGCCGTACTCCGTGATCCTCTTCGACGAAATCGAAAAGGCCCATTCGGACGTGTTCAATATCATGCTGCAAGTGATGGACGACGGCGCCTTGACGGACAACTACGGGCGCAGGGTGGACTTCCGCAACACCGTCCTCATCATGACGTCGAACGTCGGGACCATGGAGGCCAAGGGAGGCCGGGGGCTGGGCTTCGGGCTGGAAGGGACGGATTCCGCTTACAAGACCATGAAGGGTAAGCTTCTGGAAAATCTTAAAAAATCCTTCAATCCCGAGTTCCTCAACCGGCTGGACGAGATCGTTGTCTTCAGGTCGCTCGATAGGCAGGACATGGAGACGATCGTCGAGATCATGCTCGGCGACTTCATCAACCGCTTAAAATCCTTTGACTTGCGTGTTGGATTCAGCGACGATTCGCGGCGGTTCCTCATGGAAAAAGGGTTCGAACCGTCTCTGGGCGCACGGCCGCTCCGGCGGGCGATTCAGAGGTATCTGGAGGATCCGCTGAGCGAGCTTCTTCTGAGAAAGGGGCTCAAAAAGGACGCAGAAATCCAGGTCGGCGTCAAGGACGATGCCCTGAATTTCCAGGTCATTACGGAGCCGAGCGAGACCAAGTAAGGTCGCGTTCGCCCACCCCTGTTTTCTATTTTCTGTATTAGCAAGCGATTGCGTCTTTCCCCTGGAACGTAATTCGGGGGTTTTTGTTTACACCCCCGTGGGGGTATGCTACGATCCGCTCGTTCTTGGGACACCGGATCATGAAAAAAGCGTTTGTCGTAATAGCCGGGTGCATCGCCGTTTTGCACCTGTTTTGTTTGGAGGCCGCCGCCGAAACCGTTCAGGCGGTGGAAATCCGTGGCAACACGCAGGTGTCGGAGGAAACGATCCGACGCATCGTGCGGCTCACTGCCGGGGATACGTACACGGACGCGGCTCTGAGCGAGGCCGTCAGGGGCCTCTTCGCCACGCGGGAATTCGCGGACGTGCAGGGCTTCAAGGAGGTTCGGGGGAACGAGGTCGTTCTGACGTTCGTCGTGAAGGAATACGACAAGGTCGACGAGGTTCGTTTCGAGGGGAACGATCACGTGAAGGACGACGATCTCACGTCGGCGGCGACGGCGAAGCAGGGGGTTTTCGTGAGACCCTCGATCTTGCGCAACGATCATCAAGCCATCGAGGACCTCTGCAAGGAGAAAGGCTACTACCGCGTATCCGTCACGGACGAGATCAAGGTGGAGCGCGACAAGGACACGCGGCGCTTGCGGAAGATTCTCGTCTACCACATCGACGAAGGAGAGAAAGTCTCGGTCAAACACGTCGACTTTCTCGGCAACCGCTCCCTCGATTCCGAAGAGATCAAACACGTGCTCGAGACCAAGGAGGATCGCTGGTTCAGGAGTGGAGATTTCAAGCCTAAGGTTCTGGACGAAGACGCGGGACGGATCGCGGCGCTCTACCGCGACCGGGGTTTTCTCGATGCCGAGGTTGCAAACAAGGAGCTCGTTTTTTCGAAGGACGGCAAGGGACTCGACATATTCATTTCCGTGTCGGAGGGCATCTGCTACAAGGCCGGCGACATCACGTGGCGGGGCAATACGCTCTTCCGGGACGATCAGATCGCCCCGAAAGTGACGTTCAAAAAGGGCGATGTGTTCAACGACACGGAGTTCACGAACATCCAGGCGGGTATCAGCGAGCTCTACTGGGACCGTGGGTACATCTACGGTACGGTGAGCCCGGACAAGAAGGTCTCCGGCGAGGTGATCGACGTCGACTTCGAGATCACGGAGGGCAAGCCCGCTCACATCAACGAGATCAACATCGCGGGGAACACGAAGACCGCCGAGAGGGTCATCCGCCGGGAACTCATTATCAATCCGGGCGATGTGTTTCTCAGACCTCGTTTGATCCGTTCTCTGCGGGAGGTGTTCAGTCTCGGTTTTTTCAACGCGCCGCCCGAGCCGGTCGTCAAGCCGGCGAACGAAGAGGGCGACATCGATGTCACGCTGAAGGTGCAGGAAAAACAAACCGGTCAGTTCAGGGTTGGGGCGGGCTTTTCCTCGCTCAATTCGATCAGCGGATTCATCGGCGTCGCGGAGACGAACTTCATGGGCAAGGGTCAGACGGTGGGACTGGACTGGGAGTTCTCCAAGTACCGGCAAAATGTCGATTTGAACTTCACCGAACCGTGGCTCTTCGGGACGCCCACCGAACTCTCGGTGAACCTGTTCAACCGTCTCCAAGATCAGGTGCGACAGCAATACTACAATGACAGGCGGCGCGGCATGTCGGTGCGCGTGGGAAGGCCGTTCCCGTGGTTCGATTACACGTCGATGTTTGTGCGGTACCTCTACGAGTGGATCGAACTCACGAACTTCGCCTCCGGGTACACGGGGTCGCTGCTCTCGATCGATTGGCCCCAGAGAACGAGTTCTCTGGCGCTCACGATGTTGAGGAATTCGACGGACAACCCGTTCCGGCCATCGTCGGGCACGCGCGTGTCGGTCACCGCGGAGGTGAACGGCGGGGTGCTGCTGGGCGGGGACGTGGATTTCCAGAGGTACGAGGGCACTTTCCACTGGTACGAGACGCTTTTCTGGAAGTTCGTTCTCGAGTTTCGCTATGGAGTGGGGGTGTTGGACAATTTCGGATGGTCCGCCAACGTGCCCGATTACGAGAGGTACCGTCTGGGGGGAAACCGCGTTTATGGCGTCCGGGGCTACGATTTCTACGAGATTGTCCCGGAGGGCAACGCCGAGTACGTGGGAGGGCGTTTCATGCAGACGCTCTCGTACGAACTCTCTATTCCTCTGGCGGAGGCCATCTACGGACTCGTATTCTTCGACAGCGGCAATACGTGGAACAGTTTTCGAGGGGCCGATCCTCTCGATATGAAAAAAGGCTTGGGTTTCGGTGTCCGCATCGACCTGCCCATGCTGGGGACGATAGGGTTCGATTACGGTTATGGGTTCGACAAGCCTGGCGGCGCGGCGTGGGAGCCCCATCTGACGCTGGGCGCAGGGTTCTAGTTGGAGTGGATCGTTCAAAAGGAGCGTGCTCGTATGAATTCAACCAGGCACCGTGTTTCTGCGGTCGTGATGTTCGCAGGATTGGCCATCGCGCTTGGCGCTGCCCTCGCTCAGGCCCAGGAATTCAAGCTCAAGATCGGGTACATCGATTCGCAGCGTATCTTCGCGGAGTTCCGCGAAACCCAGGAGGCGGAGCGCCTCTACAAAAAGGAAGTCGACCAGTGGAAGACCGAGGCGGCGGTCAAGGAGCAGGAAATCGCGAAGCTCCAGGAAGAGCTGCGCGCGCAGAGCCTGATGCTCTCCGAGGAGAAGCAGAAAGAGAAGAAGCTGGAGCTCGACCGGAAGCTCGAGGCGTACCAGAAGTTCGTCTCGGAGACCTTCGGCGATGAGGGGATCGCAGCGAAGCGGAACAAGGAGCTCACTCAGCCGATCGTCGGAAGGATAAACAAGATCCTCGAGCAGCTTTCCGAGAAGGAGGGTTATAGTCTCGTGTTCGACGTCGCCAATGCGAACATCGTATACGCGAGGAAGGACTTCGATCTGACCGACCGCGTGCTCGAAGAGCTCAATAAAGTGGGCGGCCAGTAGAGGCGGCCGTGAGCAAGAAAACGTATACACTCAGCGAGCTTGCCGGACTCCTCCGGGGTCAGTTGGCGGGCGATGGGGGCGTTCCCATCAGCGGCGTCGCCGGGATCAAGGAAGCGGGCGAGGGGGAAATCACAGTTGTCGCCGACGCGCAATACGAAGAGTTCCTCGCCTCGACACGCGCTTCGGCGGTCATACGGTCGGCGGATGTCGCCTGCCCGCTGCCGTCGATCGTCACGGAGAAGCCCTTTCTCGCATTCGTCAAAGTGTTGGAACTTTTCGCGGTGTCGACCGACGCTGACATCGCGGAGGGCATCCACGAGTCTTCTCTCATCGATCCTTCGGCGGTCCTCGGAGAAGACGTGCGCATCGGCCCCTTCTGCCGCATCGGGCGGGGCACGCGGATCGGTTCGGGCACACGGATCCTTTTCGGGGCGTTCGTCGGCGACCGTGTGGTGATCGGGAAGGACTGCCTTTTCTACTCGAATGTGACGATCCGGGAGGCGAGCGAGATCGGGGATCGGGTGATACTCCACCCGGGCGCGGTGATCGGCGCGGACGGTTTCGGGTACGTGTGGGACGGTGAACGGCAGCTGAAGGTCCCGCAGATAGGGAAGGTCGTCATCGAGGACGACGTCGAAATCGGAGCGAACACAACGATAGACCGCGCGACGACGGCGGTCACCCGGATCGGCCGCGGAACGAAGATCGACAATCTCGTGCAGGTCGGGCACAACAGCGTGGTCGGGAGGCACTCGATACTCGCCGGGCAAGTGGGGCTCTGCGGGAGCGCGGAACTGGGCGAGCGCGTCACCGCGGCCGGGCAGGTCGGGGTCGGCGGGCACATCAAGGTCGGTGACGGCGTCGTTATCGGCGCCCAGGGCGGCGTGACAAAGTCGATTCCACCCGGTATGATCGTTTCCGGGTACCCCGCGAGGGAACACCGGCTCGCGCGCAGACTCATCGCATACACATCGAGGCTGCCCGAGCTCTTCGAGCGCGTGAAGGCGGCCGAAGCTAAAATCGCCGGGTTCGAAAAGAAAGACGGCCACGATGAGACAACAAAGAACGATCGGTAGGGAATTTCACCTCTCCGGCCGCGGACTGCACACGGGCGAAGAGGTGGTGCTATGCTTCAAACCCGCCCCGCCGGACAGCGGCGTGAGGTTCGTGAGAACCGACCTCGCCCCACCCGTCGAGATACCGGCCGTTGTCACGTGTGTCGCGGGAGAAAGACCGGGCGGCCGGAACACGTCGCTTCGGTGCGGGGACGTGGCCATCCACACCGTCGAGCACCTGCTCGCCACCTGCTACGGCCTCCAAATCGACAACCTCACCGTCGAGATCTCGTCGAGCGAGCCGCCGGAACCCGAGGACGGGAGCTGCGAGTTCTTCGTTCGCCGCTTCAAAGAAGCGGGGATCGTCGCTCAAGGGGAGCCGTGTCGAGCGCTCGAAATAGACCGCCCCGTCGTTCTGAGGAGCGGCGACGTGGAAGTCGTCGCGGTGCCTGACGACGCGTTTCGCGTGAGTTTCACCATCCAGTACGCGAACAAGCACATTGGAACCCAGCACGCCACCTTCGAGGTCACTCCGGAAGTGTTCGAGAGAGAGATCTCCCCGGCGAGGACGTTCATCCTCGAGGAAGACGTGGAAGCGGTCCGCAAGATGGGTCTCGCCAAGGGAGGCAGCCTCACCAACGTCGTCGTTTTCAGCGACAGCGGAATCGTCAACGAGGAGCCGCTGCGGTTCGCCGACGAGTGCGTCCGTCACAAAATTCTCGATCTCATCGGCGATCTCTCTCTCATCGGGGTGCCGATCAAGGGTCACGTGCACGCGGTGAAGTCCGGTCATATGTCCAACATCGAATTCGTG
>CAZYCB010000484.1:0-8344 GCA_964645735.1 uncultured bacterium
AGAAGACGGCGATGTTCTTCAACGGGTACGAGGTCCCGCAGATAGAGAGCTTCGAGATCGCCCGCGCGAAATACTCGACGCTTCGCCTGCTCTTCGTGAACCTGTGGGCGATCATGAGCCTGGGGCTCTTCGGAATGATCCTCGCCGTCCGCTCGTGGAGAAAGCTCTTTCTCCTCTACGGGTACGTGCTGTCGTACGCGCTCTCCATCGTAGTGATATTCGTTTCGGCGCGGTACAGGATGCACATCGCGCCTATTTTGTGCCTCTTCGCCGCCTACGCGCTCGTCGTCGTGCTCCCGGGCGCGGTCAGGCGCGCCGGCAAGAACGTCGTTCGCCTGGCCGTGTTTCTCCTCATCGTCGTCCTCACGCAGCCCGGTCTCTTCGCGCTGCCGGCGGACGACGTCCAGTGGACGGAGACGGTCCACCAGGCGAGGCGCTTGAGCGAACTGGGCAATCGTGCGGCGGCGCTCGAGGAGATGAACAAGGCCGTCAAGATCCACCCCGAAGCCTACGAATCGTACGTCCAGCGCGCGGTGGTCTACAAGGAGGCGGGCAACTACTTCAAGGCGATAGACGATTACTCGAAGGCGCTGAAGATAAACCCCGCGCTTCCGGACACGAGGTACGATCTCGCGCAGGTCCTGCGGAAGGTGCGGATGTACTCTCATGCGATCGAAGAGTACGAGAAGGCCATCGAGCTCGACCCCGTCAAGACCGAGGCGTACAACAATCTGGGAATCACCTACATGGAGATGCGGGACCTCGACAAGGCAATCGAGTACTTCAAGAAGGTCGTCGACATGGATCCCGAATACGTCAAGGCGTACAACAACATGGGCGCCGCTTACGCCGAGAAGGGCGAGATCGCACAGGCGGTCGCGATTCTCACCAAGGCGACGCAGGTCAATCCGCGGTACGCCAATTCGTACAAGAATCTGGCCATGGTCTACGTCCAGCTGAAGAAGCCGCGGGAAGCGTACGGCTACCTCTCGCGCTATCACGATCTCAAGCCCGAGGACACCGCGGCGACGGAGACTCTCGCCAAGCTTCGTATCGCGGTCCAGGCGGATTCCGCCGGGGCGAAGTGACTCTGCAGCGCACGGAAGAGCGCGAGGGGCAATCCGGCGAAGAAGTCTAGAACAGATTGAGGGCGACGCCGGCGGTGATCCCCCAGAAGAGAGGATCGCTGTCGCCGTTCGAATAGAGGTAGATCCAGTCGGGGTTCAGAGGGTCGAGCGTGTCCGCGGTCCAGAACTGTTGCAGGTGAAGGTTCAGATCCACGTACCAGTTCGTGGACAACCTGCGGACCACGCCTGCGTTGACGTTCACGCCGATGTGGTTGTCCGTCAGATCGAACTCCTGAAACGCCTGATCGAGGAGCAGGCTCACCGAGTACAGGCCCACTCCCACGGAGAAGTAGAAGTCGGTGCGGTCGTTCATCGGAAATTCCACCATCGGCGCGACGGTCATCCTGAGGATTCGCATGCTCACGTCGTCGAATTCTGTGCCGAAGAAATCGCTAGTGATGTCGCTGTCCGTGCTGCCCAGGTAGATCGCGCCGAGCGTGACGTCGAGCGAAAAAGGCTCCCTGATCTTCTGAGTGAAGTGGAGACAGAGGTCCAAACCGGCGCCAAAATTATCGCTGATGTCGTTCGAAGTCCGTGAATACCCTATGCGGATGCCGAGTTTTTCCTTGTCGTTCTCGGCCTGCGACTCGAATTCGGACTGAGCGATTGAAGCGGATGCCGGAAGTGCTATGATGAATGCTAGCAATAGAACTGCCGATTTCATGGCCCGACTGTATTACGTATGACGAGAATGGTAAAGCGGGATTTTTCGAAGGAAGACTGGGACTCGTACTACCGCCGGTACCAGAGGTCTCTGGCTCGGGATTACCTCATCCCGATTCTATCGCGATGGGGGGTCGCGTTCGAAGGCACGCGTCTGCTGGAAGTGGGGAGCGGGAACGGCGGCTGCGGCGCGGCGTTCTCGGAGGCGGGCTGCCGTGTCGTCATGATGGATACCGACGACAGGCTCGTGTCTCTCGCTCGGACGTACAACGAGAAGGAAAACGTCGACGCGAAATCGTTCGTCGGAGACGTTTTCGACGAGAAGGCGCCATTCTACCGCGAGGGTCCTTTCGATATCGTCATGTTCCGCGATGTGATGGAGCACCTCGATGATCCCGCGGAGGCGCTTCGCATCGTCGGACGCTCGCTCGCCCCTAATGGCACGGTCTTCGTCGTGTTCCCTCCGTATTACTCCCCCTACGGCGCGCATCAACAGATCCTCCCGAGGAAGAAGGCGCTTTTCGTTCCGTACAACAAGCTCCCGTATCTCCAGCTGCTCCCCAGGGGCCTCTTCTTATCCGTGGTGAAGGGAGAGAGCCCCGCGAACAGGGAAGTCGAACGCCTCAGCGGCATACGGCTCACGATCCGCGGGTTCGAACGGTGCGCGCGAACGGCGGGGTTCACCGTGAGGAGCAAGAGGATGTTTCTCTCTCGTCCGTCCTTCGCCCTGCGCTATGGACTTCCCGTGATCGGTGCGTCGGTCCTGGGAAGGATTCCCATCGTCAACGAAGTCGCCGTCACGGCCGCCTACTACCTGCTCGTTCGCGACACGGAAAAGCGAATCACTTGAGGAGGATCATCTTGCGCGTAGCGACGGTACGCCCGTCGACGCAGAGGCGGCAGAAGTAGATGCCCGAAGGCAGGGGATTGCCGCTGTCGTTCTTCGCATCCCAGACGGCGGTGTGGGCACCCTTCGTTTCTCTTCGATCGCTGAGTCTCTTCACCCGCGCGCCGTGGACGTCGAACACATCGAGGATGACGTAGGCGTCTTGGGGGAGAACGTACGGGATCGACGTCGCCGGATTGAACGGGTTCGGCGTGTTCTGCAGGAGCTCCGGCGACATCTCCGGCTCGCTGCGGGCGGATTCGAGATCCGGTTTTCTGCTGTCCCTGTTCGTGCCGCCCGTCGCCGTATCCGTTCCGACGGTCTCCCACGACTCGGAGATGTCATCGCAGTTGATGTGACCGAAGGCGGCGGTGGAATTGTCCGAAATCTCGATGTACACACGCGTCCCCTTCAAGGGCCGGACGTCCCAGTACCGGCGGTCCATCGCATCGGTGTTCTTTCCCGTCTCCTTGCGCACGAACTCCCGCGTCGTCGCGTCCACCAGGGCCACGTAGCATTCATTGGGGTAGTTGCCGCCGCCGACGAGGAGGTTCATCGAGTTTCCCGTGATCGTAAACGCTTTCGAACGGATGACGCCTCTCGCAGAATCTCCCTGGTAGGCGCCCGGCGTGCCGATGCCCAGCGGCCCCTGGTAGCGCTCGTACGTTCCGAGCCAGCACATCCCTTCGTATCCGATGTCGACGCTCACGCCGCGCGCGTAAGGGTTGTTGAGAAACACCGGTTGAAAAAGAAAACCGCTCCCCGAAATGTTGGTCCACTGACCGGTGAGCGGCCATGGACGGTAGACATACGGAGTATACCCCGACCAACGAAGCGTATCCGCGCGTATGACGTACTGCGAGGTACCGTCGTTGTACTGGTGGATCGCGTGACGCGAGAAGATGTACTTCCCGCTGTCGAACTGGTTGACCTCCGCCGCATGCCCGAAATCGAAGACCGTGGCCGTCGTACCGTCCCATCCGCTGAACAACGAATCGGACTTCATATACGACGTGCCGTTGGTCGTTTCCTCGGTAAAGAACAGATACCACTTCGCGTCGCGCTGGAAACACTGGACCGATTCGAGGACGTGCCAGTCGTCGTGCACGTAGAGCGGACCGTTGTCCTGCCAACCGAGGTAGTCGGGCGACACGCCGCACGCGATCGCGCCGCGATCCGCGGGAGTCTTGGCCGTCAGCAGCTGGTAGAAGAGCCCGTTGTGCGCGAACACGAACGGGTCGCGTCCGTGGCACCACGTGGTCTCGCTCCACAGGGCCCAGGAGGGATCGGGATGGTACACGGGGTCGGGCGTCTTGACCCAGTTGAACGCATCGAGCGACACGGCCAATCCCGTTTGCTGGCAGCCGTAGCTGTTAATGCCCGTGTAGTACATGATGTACGCGCCGGACACGGGATCGCGAAAAACGTTCGGCGCCCACAAGGCGAGTCCGTCCCACGCGCCGGGAACGATATCGAGCACCGGGGGCTGGATCGTCCAGTGGATGAGATCGGAAGATGTGGCGTGCCCGATGTTCACGGCGGGGTTGCCGCGGAGATAGAAAAGGTGATACAGGCCGTCGATGCGAATCAGGCTGTGGTCCTTGACCTCGGGCCCGAACTCGACGAAGAACTTTTGTTCGAAGTCGAACTTCACCAAGGCGTGCGCGGGCACAAATAAAGAGCACGCGACGCCCATTATGAGGAAAACGGCGAGAAATCTCTGCATAGCACGTGATGTATTGTTAACAGTGGCGCCTGTCTTCGCTCCTTCGGCCTGCGATTGTGTCCGTTTGCATTTTCGTATGCAATAACGGCGGCTCATTTTAGCATACCGGCGGCGGGGCTTCAACCGCTATATTGCTTAGACACCTCCCGCGGCGGGCCATAGAGCGTTCCCGGGGGCGCCCTGTCCGGACCAAACGGCGGAGGGAAGACCGGCAACGAGAGGCTCCAACCTCGCGCTCGGCAACTCGGCAACTCTATGAGATATACGCTAAAATTCGCGACATTTTCGGGCATCCCGGTGAGGCTGCACGCGACGTTCCCGCTGGTTTTCGTCGCCTTCGGCCTCGAGGGACTGGCGCGTGCGGGGTGGGGTGAGGCCCTGTACGCGATGCTTTTCGTCGCCGTGATGTTTGTGTGCGTCGTCGCCCACGAATTGGGGCACAGCCTCCAGGCGAGGCGGTACGGCATCGTGGTTCGCGACATCGTACTTTTGCCCATTGGCGGAATGGCGAGGGCGGAGCGGATTCCGGACAACCCCAGACAGGAAATCGTGATGGCGATCGCCGGCCCCGCGGTGAACTTCGTTGTCGCCGGCGTGATACTCGTTTGCATTCGACTCTTTCATCATACGATCGACTTCGAAGAGGATTTCGTGTCGGGTGTGCTGTTCGTGAACATCGCTCTCGCCGTGTTTAACCTCGTCCCCGCTTTTCCCATGGACGGCGGACGCATTCTGCGGGGGATCCTCGCCACACGGCTTCCGTATCTCACAGCGACGCGTCTGGCGAAGAACCTCGGGCTCGTCATCGCACAGATCTTCGCGGTGGTCGGATTCGCCTTTACGCAGTTCGTCATGCTGCCGCTCATCGCCGTTTTCATTTTCGCCGGAGCGATTACCGAGGAGCGCTTCATCCGCGAAAAGCTCCTGGGTGGAGATGCCGGCGACGAATCGTCGTCGTTTTCCCACAGCCCCCCGCGGTGACCGCGCATTCCCTTGTGACAAAAGAGACTCCGAAATTTCCTCTCCGCCACCTTGCCGGCGGCGTGGAATGGTTTTTGCGATGATCGCTTATGCCTGCTCTAGACGTCGCGATTCCGGGGCAAGTTGCAATTTTTCGATGGGTATTGCAACGGCGGCCCCGGCAGCAGCCATCGAAGGAGTCTCTTATGCCACCGCTTGCGAAAACGTCACACACGGCACTGCTCTCGGACCCGCACCGGGGCACGACGGCGGAGTCCCGAACGCTCTTCGATCTGGCGCTCGAGAAAATCAAACGCACGCTCTTCAGGGAAGCGCTCGGGCACCTGGCGGACGCCCTTCGCATCGCGCCATCGAACCCTTTCTACAGGTCCTATTTCGGGTATTGCCTGGCGCAGTCCGAAGGGGATTTCGACCGGGCGATACAGCTTTGCCGCCAAGCGTCGGATGCGCGGCCGCTCGACCCAGAACTCCACGTCAACCTGGGCCGTGTGTACCGGCTCAGAGGAGACAACGCGCAGGCGTACAAGGCGTTTACGCAGGCGTGGCACCTGTGCAGAGGCCACCCGGGCGCCGCCGCGGAACTCACGCGAATGGGCATCCGCCGTCCGCCGGTCGTCGATTTCCTCCCGCGGCTGCACTGGTTCAACAAGTACCTGGGAATGCTGCGCGCGGCCATCGAGCGGAAATTCCCGGCGCGCAATCAGTACTGAGAATCCCGCGGTTTTCTTCTTCTTCGCCTCATGGTTCACGTGTAATCTGGCGCTGTGGACACTCGAACGTTCCGCAGACAACCGGCCGGCGTTTTCGTCTCGATGATCGTTCTCGCCCTGACAATGGGCTGCGGCGGCCGCAGCGCCCAAGATCGACCGGGCGCCAACGCTCGGATGAACGACGACAAGATGTCCGCACACGATCTTGTGGAAACAGGTCGGTTCGCGGAGGTCGTCGGAATTCTCGCGCCGTGGGCTGAAGCGAGAGTGCAAGACCCGCAAATCTACGCCATGCTCGCCAAAGCCCAGTGGAAACTTCGCGACTACGACAGCGCCATCGCGAACTACGAAGAAACCCTGAGGCTCGATTACTCGAACACGTACGCCCACCTCGAACTCGCCCAGCTCCTCCTCGAGATCGGAAGAACCGGCCGGGCCCTGACCGAATTCGAGCTTGCGATCCGAACGGGCGATCGCGACCCGCTCCCGCATTACAACTACGGTCTTGCGCTTTACGGCATGAATCGGCGCACGGAAGCGCTCGATCAGTGGAGAATGGCGTACGCGCTCGAAAGCCGCGATCCCCGCTACGCCGAAGCTATGGGAATCGGCCTCACCGGGGAAGACGATCGAGCAGCGCTCGAGTACTTCGAGGAAGCGGAAAGTCTCGGGGCCGACCAGGCGGGATTTCACCATAACTTCGGGCTGCTCCTCCAGCGGCTCGGGGACTACGCGCGAGCGGAGAAGGAGTTCCAGCAGGCGATCTCGTTCGAGCCGGAGAACGCACTCTACCGCCGGAGTCTTGCGCTTCTCTACATGATTTCCGGGCAGCCGGACTTGGCCGTGCCGCTGTGGGAGGCGCTCTTCAACTGTGACAACGCCAGCCAGGTGTACCGCATCTACCTGGCGAGGGCGTACCTCGATACGGGGCGTTTCGATGCGGCGATCGGTGTCCTCGAGGACTGGGTCCAGAAGACCGGCTCGGCGCCCCAGGGGACGGGGACACCGGGGCCTGCGGGGGAAGTGCCATCGATCGATCAGGCGTACGACGTTCTCGCGATGAGCTATCGCGGCAAGAAAGACCTCGACAGGGCCGCAAGCTACATGCGGCGTGCTCTCGATCTCGAACCCCGGAGCGCCGCCTACCTCATTAACTATGGCGTTATTCTTGCCGAAGATGGTAACATCCCCGCTGCCAGAGCCCAGTGGGAGAAGGCGCTCGAGATCGAGCCCGGCAATCCGACAGCGAAGCAGAACCTTTCCGCGTACTCAAGGTAACTTTGGCGCACGATTTCCGTAACAAATAAGCAGATAGAAGCCTTAGCACCTGCGCGAACGACATTGGTAAGGCGGTGATCCCATGTTCTGCAAGTACTGCGCGAAAGAAATCGACGACAAAGCGGAGGTTTGCATCCACTGCGGGCGGAGGGTTCGAAGCTCGTTTTCAGGTTTCCTGGAGAACTCCGGACTCACCAGACTCCGGCCCATCAAGGAACCCAAGAGCCCCGGGCTTGCCGGGTTTCTGGGGTTCTTTCTGAGTTGGGTCTTGCTCGGGCCGATCGGATACCTTTATCTTGGCCAGTGGAACTGGTTCTGGGTCACGTTCGCGATCTCGCTCGTTGCGTATCCGCTGACCTTCGGCGTCGTGTACGTTCTGTTCCCGTTCATCTTCGCGTTTCACCAGTATCAGATGGCCAAGGAACTCAACGACGCATTCGAAATGACAAAGGATCACAAAGAAAGCTAGCCGCAGGTGGGAACTCCGTAGATGGAAAGAAATCTTGCTCTCGATCTCGTTCGCGTGACCGAGGCGGCGGCGCTTGCGTCCGCGCGTTGGATGGGAAAAGGCGACGGATTGGCCGCGGACCGCGCGGCGTGCGAAGCCATGACGCTGGCGATCGATTCGCTCAGGATCGACGGGACCATCGCCCTCGGCGAACGCCAGCCGGATACGGCGCTTTCCAAGGGAAAGAAGGTGGGCGCCGGCGGAGAAGTCGCCGTCGACCTGGCGCTCGACCCGTTGGCGTCGACCGACGCGGTGGCGATGGGACGGACCAACGCCGTGTCCGTCGCGGCGATGATGGAAAGAGGGTCGCTCTTCGACTGGCCCCTCCGGTACATGAATAAACTCGTCGTCGGTCCCGAGGCGGCGGGGAAGGTCAACATCACCGCGAACCCGCTCGAAAATCTCGTCAACATCGCGGATGCGAAGCGGACGTACGTCGAGGACCTCACCGTCTGCATCCTCGAC
>CAZYCB010000485.1:0-2680 GCA_964645735.1 uncultured bacterium
CTCCCAACTTCTGGTGTGAGGCTCACCGTGCTCGTGTTGGATGTATCGAGGTTGTCATTGCCGTCCACCGCCCGGATCGTGAAGTTGAACGTAGATCCCGCTTGCTGTGTCGTCGAACTCAAATCCGTGATGAGGAGCTTCGTCGCCCCGCTCGCTACGCTCGTGAACGTGATATCCGTGACCTGGGCGTACCCGACGGAGCCTCCGGTCGCATCGATCGTGTCGCTCTGGCCCGCTGTCCCGGGTGCCCTGTAGATTACCGTGATCTTGCCTTCCGCATCGCTCGTTCCCTGCCGCGATATCGGCCCGCCCGTCGTCGGGTTGGGGTCCGCCGCGTTGCTCTCCAGAAACCCGTTCGGAGCGTCCGCGATGTTGACGGTGAGCAGAACCCCCGGAATGGGGTTCCCGTACTGATCCTCGAGCGTGGCCGAGACGACGGTCGGGCTACCGACCGTCACGTTCCCGCCGATCGGCGCGAGGACGATCGTATCCGCCTGCGCCGGCGTGCTCAACGCCGAGAAGACAACGTTCGCGATGGCGCCGATACGAGCTCTCACCGTGTTCGTCCCCACAATCTCGCCGAGAGCCCATACATCGCACCGCGCCTCGCCGTTCGAACCCGTCGTCGCCACGTTGGAGAGCGGTCCTCCGCCATCGACATCGACCGACCCTCCGCCCGTCACGTTGTCGAACGTCACCGGCTCGCTGTCGACGGGGTTTTCGTAGGCATCTTTCACACGGACGACGAGATCCAGGGGAACAGGCTGAGCCACTTGAGCGGTCTGGCTATTCCCCGAGATGATCTCGATCTGCGCGGCATCGCCGTTATCGATGACGAGTGCCGCCGATGAATTCTGCACGGAGAGGCGTTCGGCCGAGAGAGTGATCGTCTCCATCACGGTCACGCTGACTCTGAGCGGAGCCACACCGCCGTCCGACGGCGTGAATTCGTAGTACCACTGTCCGCCCGCGTATGTGCCGAGGTCGCCGGCGGCGCCGTTCTTCGCCCATTCTTCCGGGCCGCTCGAAGAGGTCGCGATGAACACGGTATCGGCATAATCCGTGACGAGATTGTCGAGCGCGTCGTATACCCTGAGCGTGACGTCTTTGTACTCGCCAGCCGTCGCCGTCCCCGTAAACGACCACTCGAAATGATCGACGGCGCCCGCCTCGAACACTACCGGCGCCGTGTCGACGACGGACGTCGCGCCGATCTGCGCATGGATCGTCTGGGTGCCGGTCTTCGAACTCCGTATGTATCCAAAAGCCTGCCCGTTCGTATCGGTCACGCCTGGCGGCTGCGTGAGGGTTTCTCCCTGACCTGCGGGCGTGACGCTCAGCGTGACGGACAAACCGCTGATGGGGTTTTGGTTCGCATCCTTCGCCGTCACCGTGATCTGACTCTGCGTCGAATTGTCGGCGACGACCGGGCTCACCGCATCGACAGCGCTCACGGAGGCGCTCACCGGACCCGGAACGAACAAGACCGGAGCCGTATCGACGAGAGGCGTACCGCCGGCTGTCGCGCTCACCGTCACGCTCTCCGCCTTCGTGTCCGTAACCGTACCCGTGGCCACCCCATTCGCATTGGTCGGACCTGCGGGGTTCGTGTGGCTCGCGTTGCCCGTGCACCCCAGCGCTACGGTCACTCCCGCTTTGGGATTCCCCCATTGATCGGTGACTGTGACGGTCACCGTGCTCGGAGTCCCGTCCGCAACGATGGGAGATGAGGCGCCCACCACGGAGGCCGTCGCGCTCATCGCCCCCGGCTGGACGGTGACATCGGCCGTCCCGGAGAGGTTCGACGGGGTGTCGCTCAAAATGATGATGTGGTGCGCCACACCGCCGTTGGCGTCGGTGCTCATGTAGTCTACTTGAGCGGTTTGCTGACCCGCGGTCATTGAAAGGGCCGCGATCGGCGTGGTGTGGTCACCCGGCAGGTAGAATTGTCCCAGTTGATCCGCGGCCGAAGGGGCAGGACCCGCTCCCTGCACCAGAGAAGATGATGTCAGAAGAAAACTGCGGTCATCGAGCAGCTCCGTCGCGTTTCCGATGGCGTCCACGATGTCTATCGTGAGCGTGAGATAGCTCCCCGCGGCGGTCGACGCGGTTGCGGGCGAGAGATCGGCCGCATCGGGCGGACCCGCTTCGACGGACTGCGCTTGTGTCGCCGTGGACCACGTCTGTCCGTTTCCCGAAGCGGTGAGCGTCGGCGACCCCGGGACGGTATCGCGGTAGTAGAAGGTGACGGTATGCGTCCCAATCGCCATGACCACGCTCGCGACCGCCGAGAAGCTTCCCCCACCCAGAACGGAGAACGTCCCCGCACCGGAGGTCGTCGCGAGATCGATCTGGCGATTCGCCGCCACCGGGCTCGGATTGTTGTACACGTCTCTCGCCTGAACCGAATACGGGCCGCCTTCCCCGGTCGCGGGAAAGACGAACGGCAGGCTCGTGAACTCGAGATCCACGATCGGTCCGGGTTGAAGATTGACGGCGGGTGATGCGCCGATCGGGAGGACTCCCACCCCGGTCGGATCGCTCTCGACGAGGAAAATGGCGGATGAGGTCGACGTTGTTGGGGGTGTGGCCTTCGCGCCGGGGTTCGCCCCCCCACCCGTATCGCCATAGACGATCATGATGATCTTGGGTTTGGGGAGATCGGCGACCGTGATCGTGA
>CAZYCB010000486.1:0-2013 GCA_964645735.1 uncultured bacterium
ACGACGCCGCTCGCCGCCATCGAGTCGATCATGATCGAGATGGCGTACGCCCAGATCGGCAAGTCCTTCGCGCTTCCCGTCCATGGGTACATGACCCTCAGCGACTCCAAACTCCCCGACTACCAGGCGGGCTTCGAGACGGCGATGGGCGCGACGCTGGCGGCGCTTTCGCGCATGAACGTGGTGTCGGGTCCCGGCATGCTCGATTTCTCGAGCTGTCAGAGCCTCGAGAAGATCGTCCTCGACGCCGACGTGTGCGCGATCGCCAAACGTCTCGTCGACGGCGTCCGTTTTCGTGACGGATCGGCCGGTTTCGACGTCCTTCGCGAAATCGTCGGCCGCCCCGGTGCGTCCTTCATCACCGCGGAACATACGCGGAGACACTTCAGGGAGGAGATGTACTACCCGTCAGCGGCAGTGGATCGTGTCACGTACGGAGATTGGGAGAAGGCGGGAAAGAAGACCGCTGCCGACCGGGCGCACGACATCGTCCAGAAGCTCCTCGGCGACACGACGAGATCGCTCGCCGCGGAGGATCTCATCGGCCGCCTCGAAACCATCATCTCAGCCGATGCCCGTGCTCACGGCCTGGCGACGGTGCCCCCGTGGCGAGCGCGCTAGACGCTTGTCCTCGATCTGCAGCGTGTGGGATGGCGTTGGGGCGAGTGTGCCGCTTCTTGGCGAGCGGTGAATCAGCGCTTGATGGTCCGCAAAAACTCCTGAACTTCGGGCACGGCTCCTTGGTACACGAGGTATCCGTTGTAGGGCTCACGGTCGGTCGTTTCGCCGTTCACAGGCGTGAGCATCATCCTCTTCACCTCTTCCCTGTCGTCGGTTTGACCGAGCGTCCAGCAAAGCTTCATGTACGCCACTTCGGGAAGCATGTTCGCCGCGGGGATGATTCCGAGCTCCATGAGTTCGCGCCCCGTCTCGTACACGTACATCCCCACGTATCCCCAGAGCGTCTGCACGGTCATAAAGACGTGGACGCCTTTCTCGATCGCCCTCTTGAACGCGGGGTAAAGCGGCTTGTTCACGTGGCCGAGACCAGTTCCCGCGATGACGATACCCCGGTAGCCGTTTTCCACGCACGCGTCGACGGTGTCCGGGAGCATGTTCGGGTAGTAGTAGAGGATCGTCACCTTCTCCTCGAACGCCGTGTTGATCTTCACGCGGCGGTCCTTGCGGCGGGGTTTGAAGTCGTGCCGCAGGTGGGTGACACCGGTCTTGTTGTCGACCATGGCGAGCGGTACATCGCCGATCGTTCGAAACGTCGAGCGGTAGCTCGAATGCATCTTGCGCACGCGCGTCCCCCTGTGGAGCAGCGCATACTCGTCCGACGTCGGGCCGAACATGCACACCATCACTTCAGCGATGTCCCCTTCGGCCGCCGTGCGGACAGCGTTAATGAGATTCGACGCCGCGTCGGATGACGGACGGTCGGACGACCTCTGCGATCCCACCATCACGATCGGGACTGGGGAATCCTGCACCATGAAGCTCAGGATGGCCGCCGTGTGGTGCATCGTGTCCGTGCCGTGGCCGATGACGACGCCGGCCGTCCCCTTCTCGATTTCCTCGCCGATTTTTTGCGCCGTCTTGATGTACTGCTCGGGACCCATGTTCTCGCTGAAAACACCGTAGAGCTTTTCCGTCTCGAGGTTGCAGATATCCGCGAGCTCGGGAACCGACCCGTACAGCTCACCCGGCGAGAATGCCGGGACTACCGCACCGGTGCGGTAATCGAGGCGGCTCGCGATCGTGCCCCCCGTTCCGAACAGCTTGACCTTCGGTTTGTGCGGATCCTTCGGGAACTCCCTCTCCGGGATCTTGTAGACGGCCTCCCGACGACCCGTCTCCTTCATCGAAACGATCGTGTCCGACGCGAGACCCACGTTGTACCCGTTGTTCAGCTTGAGAACAATGTGGAACTCGTCGGCGGTTTCCGATCGCGGGAGGATGATTCCCTTGAAGGGACCGTTCCTTGTGACGACCTCGACGTCGCTCCACACG
>CAZYCB010000487.1:0-5671 GCA_964645735.1 uncultured bacterium
CGGACGAAGGAAGAAGCTCAGAAGCTCGCTGGAGAGATCCTGGAAAAGGCGAAGTCCGGGGGGGATTTCGATGCGCTGGTGAGGGAATACACGGATGATTCGGCCCCGGGCATTTACAAGATGGCGAACACGGGTGTTGCGGCAGACGTGGCCAATCAGGTGTACTCAAGGGGTGCGATGATCCCCGCCTTCGGGAACGTCGGCTTCGCCCTGAAAGTGGGAGACATCGGGATGGCGGCGTACGACGAGCAGAATAGTCCGTACGGGTGGCACATTATCAAGAGGATCCAGTAAGTCTTTGTGCAAGGCGCGCCCGCGGCGGGACGTCTTTGTCTTGGCTCGTGCGCGTCGCGTGAAAGGCTGAACTCCAGCGGGCACGGGCCACGCGGAGCGCGTCGCGTGAAAGGGGAGGGATTGATGCGGGGGCATGAGGTGTGGTAAGTTCAGTCTCACGGTGGGGGGTGCGGACGCTCGACCTTGTCGTGCAAGAAATGGCGGGCGACGCGCACACCCGTGTCGTCCGGCCGACGGGATGCTTACTAAGGAGGAGAAATGGGAGAAAGCGTTTACAAAGTCATCGAGCTCATCGGAACGAGCCCGGAATCGTGGGAAAAGGCTGCCGCTGCGGCTGTGGAAACGGCATCGAAGACGGTGCGTGACCTTCGCGTCGCCGAGGTTGTCGAACTCGATCTACAGATTGTCGACGGGAAAGTCGAGCTGTACCGCGCGAAAATGAGAGTGTCGTTCAAGTACGAAGGGCACGAGTAACCGGTTCCGCTGGGAGCACGATTCGGTGGCGGTCCGCGGTGAGCGGGGCGCCGCTGAGCCTTCGCGGGCGTTCCGGACGGCCTTTTGGGCAGACAAGGAGCGGACTCATGAGAAGCTCAAAACCATTGACCTCGGCTGCCGCAGTTCTCGTGGCGGTCATCCTGCTCGGCACGTTGTCGTGTACGACGGACTATGTCACCGGGAAGAAGACATTCTCCCTCGTGAGCGAGTCCCAGGAAGTGCAAATGGGCAGGGAAGCCGATCCGGAAATCGTGGCGGAATATGGAGCGTACGATAACGCGGCGCTCACGCAGTACGTCAACGGCATCGGGCAGGCGCTCGCCGCGAAATCTCAGCGTAAGGACATCGCGTACACGTTCCGTGTTCTCGACACTCCCGTCGTGAATGCGTTCGCGCTTCCGGGGGGATATGTGTACGTCACGCGGGGTATTCTCGCGCACTTCGAATCGGAGGACCAGCTTGCCGGGGTTGTCGGTCACGAGATCGGCCACGTCGTGGCGCGCCACAGCGCGGAGCAGATGTCGAATCAGCAGCTCGCCAGCCTGGGCCTCGGGGTGGGATCGCTCGTGTCCGAGACGTTCCAGAAGTACGCCCAGATCGCGGGTATGGGGCTTCAGCTGATGTTTCTCAAGTACAGCCGCACACAGGAGTCCGAGGCGGACCTTCTCGGCGTCGAATACTCGACGAAGGTCGGATACGACGCGAGCGAGATGGCGGCTTTCTTTGGCACCCTCGAGAAGATGGGCGAAGGGAGCGGGCAGTCCCTTCCGTCGTTTCTATCGACGCATCCGGATCCCGGCGACAGACAAACGCGTGTCCGCCAGCTGACGAAGGAGTGGCAGCAGAAGGTCGCATACAAACCACTCGGCAAGGACCCGGGCGAATATCTCAAGCGGCTCGAGGGGATCGTCTACGGGGACGATCCGAGGCAGGGCTACACCGAAGGGCAGATGTTCTACCATCCGTCTATGCGTTTTCAGTTCCCTGTACCCACGGGCTGGCAGGTTGTCAATTCTGCAAGCACGGTGGCGGTCGCCAGTGCGGACGGGAAAGGCGTGGTTCAGATGGCGCTTGCTGGGGGGACGTCGCCGGGAGGCGCCGCGGATTCTTTTGTCACGAGAAATGGACTCACGGTCCAGAACCGCCGGACGAGAACCATTCACGGTTTCTCCGCCGTCGAGGTGACGAGCACCGGCAAGACCGACAGCGGCGAGATCCGTGTTCTCTCCTGCTTCATCAAGAAGGACGCGAACGTGTACGCCTTCCACGGGTACTCGGCATCGAGCGTGTTCTCGAATTACTCTGCTGCGTTTTCGAACGTCATCGGTGGTTTCGAAGAAGTTCGGGACCAGGCGGTCCTGAGCAAGAAGCCGCAGAAACTGCATATCAAGAAGGCGCCGAAGAGCGGCGATCTCGCGTCCGTCTTGAAGACGCTGGGGATGAAGGACGAGATGCTCAAAGAAGGAGCGCTCCTCAACGCCATGGATCTCACCGATACCGTGCAGCAGGGGAGCTGGGTCAAGGTCGTGGGGAACTAGTTCTCGCCGGCGTCGGTGTGGACACGCGGTGCGCCGGCCGGAGCGCTGCTTCCGGTCGGCGTGGGCATCGAGAGGAGCGTGGGCGGCCCGGTTTCCTTTCCTTCTGCGAGACGCTCGAAGTATCCCTTGCGGCCCTCCAGGACCCAATCCACCAGATATTCGTTGTGGTAATAGCCAAGCGCGATCCCTTCGTATCGAGCCGCGGTTTTGTATGAACCTCGCGCCGCGTGAATCTCGGCGATTCGTGAGGACGCGATCATTTGGTACGGATGGTCCCATGCGGGCGCGGTGATGGAAATCACGCGCTCGAATCCCTTGAGCGCCTGTTCGAAATCCCCGGACAACAGATCGCATTCGGCCGCGTAGAACGCGGCCGCGATGGACTCGCTGGAGAGCTTCGTAAACCGCGACCGGAACGCGGGAAGGGAATCGGACGCGGCCTGATACAAGGCACTCACCCACAGGTCGATGTTCGGCTGCGGGCTTTTGTCGAAGGTGTCGCTGAACTTCTCGATGTCGTCGAGAAGCTTCGTGGCCTCCTTCCGCAGGTACTCGGGCGAGTAGCCCCCGACCACCCATTCGAACATCGACACAGCGTCGTCGCGGTTGCCTTGCGATGCGTACAGCCGCCCCAGTTCGAGTCGGGCGGAGGCCTCCGCCCAGTCGGGATGTCTCGGAGATTCGTTGATGACGCCTCTGAGCCTCGAGAGCGTCGCGCGCGAGTGGTTGCAGTAGCGGTCGCCGAACGCCCTGAAGATCTGAAGGATGTAGAGGGCGTTCCAGTCCACCTCGCGGTTGGGGGCGCGATACATGTTGCCGATCGCCGCGTCGACGAGTTGATCGTTTCGCATCGCGAAACGAGGTGCGAACGGCCTCGAGACGGCGAGCGGAATTGCCGTGCGAGCGTACCCGGGGTAGCTCTCGATGAGCCTCTGCAGTCCCGCCAGACCATCTTCGTAGCGGCCTTCGAAGTAGAAGTAGACGTTGCCAAGGGCGAACTTCAATTCCGTCTGGAGGAGTCCCGGGCTGCGCGCGGCCACCTCGAGATATTGGAGGCCCTTCTGGCGATCGCCCGTGGGAAGGAGCAGGAGTTTGGATATCAGTTTGAAAGCGCTCGGTATCGTATCGGCGAAGTAGAGGAACACTCCCAACATCCCCGTGGCCATCGGATCGCCGGGATGAGTCTCGAGGTAACGTTCGAGGTCTTTCTTACCTTTCTTCGCGTCCTTGCCGGAGGTGTACACATCGCGCGTCATCGAATGGACGTACGCCTTCGTCATCCATGCCCAGCCCCGGTACAAGTAGAGGCGCTCGTTCGTGTCGCCCCCATCGATCCGCGGTGTGCAAAGAGCGATGCACCGGTCGAGTTCGTCGAGCGAAGCGCGCGCGATGTCCCGGCTCGCGATCTTGTTCGCGTCATCCATCGGTATGAATTCCTGGTAACACCGGGCTCGCATGATGTGAAAGAGCGGCTGGCCGCCCGAGCGGGCCTGAAGGGAGTCGAGGAACGCGAGGGCCTCATGGGGCCGTCCGCGAAACACCAGGTCGAAGACTTGCGACGCTTCGGTGTCCGTCAGGTCTCGCGTAGTGTCGGCTCCAGCCGATGGCGCGGCGGCGCCCGACGCGCCGGCGAACGCCGCAGGAGGCGTGGATACGAGCAAGAGCGCAACTAGAGCGGTGGCAATCGGTTTCATTTGTCGCTTGACGTAATTCATTAGGCAATCGTGCTCCCTAACCGGTGCCCCGCGCGGGGCGTGTGGCGTCAGCAGCCCTTGACGGAAAATATAAGTCGAAGCAGAGCAAAAACAATTCCATTCTGCCGGCCGTGGGAGCGCTGGGTGCGGGCTGCAGCGGACATCCCACACCGCAGGGTCTCGTCATTCGAAGCGGAATACGCGCGTTGCCATGACGAGCACGAGAGCGGCGCCCACAGCCATCGCGACGATGTGCGGGATCACCGTCACGGGCGACGCTTCGAAACTCACCAGTTTGTGAAGAGCGTCCATCGCCCATCCCGTGGGGAGGAAGAGCTGCAGCTTCTGCATCCAGCCGGGCGTCACTTCGATCGGCCACCAGCATCCGCCCAGGGCGGCAAGTGCGTTTGAGGCGATGACGCCAATGGCGGCAGCCTGCCCCTCCGTGCGCGCCAGACTGCCGAGGAGCAGCCCGACCGATGCCATGAGCCCTCCGTAGAAGAGTACGACGATCACGACGACCGCGAAGTTCGGTCCCCAGTGCATCCTGAAGAGAACGGACCCGGCGATCATCGCGAACACCATCTGCACGATTCCCAGGACGAACTTGCCGCCCCACTTGCCGAGTACGACGCCGAGCCGGTCGATCGGCGTGTACGCGAGCCTCTTGAGAAGCCCCTGGCGGCGCTCGATGACGAGGAGAACGGCGCCGCTCGTCGTCGATACGAGAAGCATGAACATAACCATGATCCCGGGGATCGATTGCTCGAAACCGGTCGGAACGACCTTTCTCTTTCCCGCGGTCGTCACTTGGAGCGCGAGAGCGCGCGGCATGTCATTCAACCGTTCGAACGCCTCTTGGGTCGGTTTGTCGCCGGCTTCGCGGCTCACGATGACGTCGGCAAGAACCGTGTAGATCGCACGGTTGATGCGTATCGAGTCGTAGTCGAAGCCCATCCCGCCCTCGCCGCGCGCGAACTTGAGAACGACCTGGCTCCCGGCGAGCACGGAATCGCTGAGGCCCGCGGGCACGGTGAGACGGCGCTGATACGCCGCGAGCAGGGAATCGCTCTCTACTCGGATGATTTCGTACCCGCGCTCCTCGAGCCTGAGGGCGAGCTGGTCGAGGAGGAATCCGCCGTTCTCGCCTGCCTTCACGGCGAGCTTGTCCTTCGACCCCGCGGAACGTCCGAAGCCGCCGGTCGTCGTGCCGATGAAGTAAAAGAACACGATCGGCATGACGAAAACCCAGATGATGGTTTCCTTGGCGCGGAGCATGTACTTGACATCTTTGCCGGCAATGAAGAGAGCGTGTCTCAGCATCGTATCAACTCCGCGCAAGACTGCGTTTCAAACGATAGGCGCTTAAAAACAAGAGCGCCCCCAGCGCCAGGAGAAGCGCGATGAACGACCCCACGACGGTACCCGCGTCCGCCCGCTGCAAAACGATATCCTTGAAGCGTTGGAGCGCCCACCCGTTCGGTGTGCGTGTCCCGATGGCGGCCATCCATTCGGGCATGGTTTCGAAGGGAAAGAAGCTCCCGCCGAGCATCATCAGAGGGAACGTGATGGCCAGCGTGAGAATGTTTCCCGCCCTCTGGTTCGCAGCGAAGAGCTGTATCGCCGTCATGCCCGCGGCGAACAGCAGCG
>CAZYCB010000488.1:0-17870 GCA_964645735.1 uncultured bacterium
TTCCGGTTTAGTGAAATTGGTCAAAGGTTCGTTCTTGAATTCAGATGGCATGTCAATTCTCCCTTGATACGAACAGCGGCCAGCTTGCCGCAGATAGACGATGATTCTCGAGCAATGAAGAACCCGGCCCCGCAAGGGGGCCGCAGCGCCGAATATATGCGAAAAGGACGCGAGTGTAAACCTCAATCAGGAGCCGGGAAGCCTCTCGACCTGGACGATCGGCAACGCCCGAGAATTCATGCCGTTGAACAGCCCGTGCGGTACGCCGAAACGGACCGCATGCGGCTCGTGCACCACTCCACGTATCTTCTCTGGTTCGAAATCGGCAGGACGGATCTTCTCGCTTCTGCGGGGTTCTCGTACCACGCTGTCGAGGCGGGAGGAACGCTCCTGCCCGTCCTCGAATTCTCGTGCTTGCTCTTCGGTCCCGCGGACTACGGAGACACCGTCCGCATCGAGACGCGAGTCTCCCATCTGCGGAGCCGCTCGGTGACGTTTTCGTACGAGGTGTTCAACAGAGGAAAGAAAATCGCTGCAGGAATGACGAGACACATCCCCGTGGACGAGAATCAAAAACCGAAGCGGCTGCCTGAGCCGCTCCACGCAGCGCTCCGCGAATACGCCGGAGAAAACACCGGCATCAGAAACGAATCCGGAAATCCCTGAGGTCCCCTTCTTCGTCCTCCCACCGCACGTCGACCTCGTCCACGCGCGCCGACGGCGGGCCGATCCGCACCCACTCGAGCGCCTTCTCGCACGTATCCAATTCCCCCTGAAAAACAGCCTCGACACGGCCGTCCGCAAGGTTGCTCACCCAGCCGCTCGCGCCGAGCTCGCGGGCCATTTGCCGCGTCGAATCCCTGAAGAACACTCCCTGCACTCGCCCTTCGATCCAGACGTGCACGCGCGGCATGAGAACCGTCCTCCCTCGCGCAGGCGTTTATCGGCAAGACGCTAGAGGTCAAAAATCACGCGGCCGTAGTACCGGCCGCCGCGTTTCTCGACGGCGAGCCCGTGATATGTCGCCGCCTTCACGTCAAAACGGAGATCGTGCCTCTTTGCATCCACCTTCTCGCCCCGGAGAACTCCAGCCGCGCGCCACTCGCCCACGCGGCCGATCTCCACACCCCCGTAAAGCTCGCCGTACGCTCCCGCAGTGGAGATCACCTCTGCGAGCCAATCCACGAGGAGATCTTCGGCGGAGGACGACGATACGTCGACCTTGCGCTCGACGACCTCGCGCACCTGGTTCCGGCAGAGAAGCGCGAACAACCCCATCGTTGCGTTCTGGAGAACTTCCCCCATGTCCTTTCCCCAGACTTCGATCCCGATGTCACCCGAATGATCGATTTCTTTGAAGGATTTCGTCACCTGGCGCGTCCCTTTAAACCAACGAGTCTCAGTTCGTGATCGCGGAGTTCGCGCAGAACATAGAGCACTACCAGATACGCGGCGCATCCCGCGACGAGCCCGACCGCGAGAACGAAGACGACGTGCGCTTTCCCGGTGAGAGCGATCTTGACGAGCCACTCTGCGAGCGCCCCGCCGAGCCCCGCGAGCGTGATGTGGAACACCGACCGCCACGGAATCACCCACGCGATATACCGCCGAGTAACTCCATAAAGCATAATAGGATATAGCGCGAAGCTCACAAAGGTTGTGAAGGCGGCGCCCTGGTACCCGTAGCGCGGAACGATGATGAGATTCAACACAACATTGACGATGCAGCAGATCGCTACGAGAACGAACATCACTCTCGTCTTCTCGAGCAGCTTGATTCCCTTGTGACCGTACATGGCGAAGTTCCACAGGAACGAGCCGAGAAGGATGTACGGGATGGTTGTGTGGCCTTCCCTGAACGCCTTGCCGAGAAAGACGCTCACGATCTCCCAGCTGAACACGATCGTATACATGACGACGGGAACAGCGGTGATGAGATAGTAACGTGAAAAAGACGAGATCACCCGCTGGATCCTCTCCTGATGTCCTGTCTCCCACGCGTGCACGATGAGCGGCACCGCCGCGGAGAGAAGGGGTGTCGCCACGAGGAGTATGCCCATGGTCACCAGCGTGTAGTTGGCGGAGTAGATCCCTACCTCCTCCGCCCCTCTGTAGAACTGGATGATGAAGCGATCCGACAAATCGAGAATCTTCACCGCGAGGACCCACCCCATCACGGGGAACCCGTAAGAGAAGGTTTTCTTGAGAAGCTCTTTGTCGATCGAGAAACCGAAGGATTTGACGCCTCGAGGGATTCCGAGCTCGCGGCACATCGGCCATAGGAGCACCACATACGCCGCGGCCGAGCCGACGACGAGACCCATGACGTCCTTCGAAACCAGGTAGACGAAGGCGAGAGCGAGAACGAGCCTTCCCAGGGCGTACGCCACCTGGTAGCGCGAGAACGCCGCGGATTGGAGGCTCGCCCGGAACGAGTGGGTCTGAACGATGAAAACGGCGCCCGCGACGGCCCACACCGCCGCAACGACGTAGTACCGGGCGAACGCGCCGAGCACACGCATCAGCGGCCATCCGACGAGCAACGCAGCGGCGAGCACGAGGCCTGAAAACACCCAGAGGATCGAATTGAACTTGACGACGAACTCCTCGAGCCTTCCCTCAGCGAGATAACGGGGAAGATACCGGAGCAGCGACTGTTGGAGCCACCCGGAGAGAATCACGATCGCCGTGGTGGCGACGACGTTCACGAGGGCATACTCCCCATAGGGTCCGGGCGGAAAGATTCTGGTGAAGATCGCGACGCCGAAAACGCTCGCCGCGGCGGGAACGACGACCGCGGGAATATACCGAAGCGTGTCCGACCCCAGACGCGAGACAAGCCCGGCGAGAGCGTCGTCGTCCGTCGTCTCCGGGGTGTCCGATCGGTCAGGGGGATCCGTTCCCCGCGGGGGAGTCGTCATGGAGTGCCGCCGGTTTTCATTCGTTCGCCGAACGCGCCGTCCGTCTCCGCCGAGGGAGCGCTCCGTGCAGAGCAGCTCATCACACGAGGTACCTCGCGGCGATCGGCATGCGCCGCCCGGGACCGAATGCCTTCGATGTGACCTTGAGCCCCGGCGCGGCTTGTTTCCTCTTGTACTCGTTCTTTCGCACGGTGTCGACCACCCACGTTACCGTTTCCCTCGCGAAGCCCGCGGCGACGATTTCGTCCACGGACTGACGGCCGTCGATGTGCCTCTCGAGGATCGCATCGAGTACGTCGTACGGGGGCAGCGTATCCCGGTCTTTCTGATCCGGTTTCAACTCGGCCGACGGCGCTCTCGTGATGGTCCGTTCGGGGATCACCGGCGCGTGTGCGTTGATGTGCCGGGCGAGCTCGTACACGAGCGTCTTCGGCACATCCGAGATCACCGCCAACCCTCCGCTCATGTCGCCGTACAACGTGCAGTATCCCACGGCGAGCTCGCTCTTGTTTCCCGTCGAGAGCGGCAGGTACCCGAACTTGTTCGAGAACGCCATGAGGATGTTCCCTCGGATCCGAGCCTGTATGTTTTCCTCGGTGACATCCTTCGCAGTGCCCTCGAAGGCGGGGGCGAGCGAGCGGTCGTACGCATCCATCGTGTCGGATATCCCGATCACGCGGAGCTCGATGTCGAGGTTCCGGGCGAGTCCGCGCGCTTCCTCGAGACTCTCGTTCGACGAGTACGGCGACGGCATGGCGATCCCCAAAACGTTCTTGCCGCCCAACGCCTCGACGGCGATGGCTGCCGTTACCGCCGAGTCGACGCCGCCGGAGAGTCCGACCACGACCTTGGCGAACCCGCACTTGCGCACGTAGTCGCGCGTGCCCAGAACCAGAGCCTTGTGTATCGTGCGCGTCTCGTCTTCGAACTCGTACGCGCGCGCCGTTTGCGCATCCACCGTGTCGACGGTCGCCACAGCCTCTTCGAAGCTCGGGAAAACATGCCGGGCGAGGCCGTCTTCGCCGATGTAGAGGCTTCGTCCGTCGAAAACGAGATCGTCGTTGCCGCCCACCTGATTGACGAACACGAAGGGCACGCGGTGCGTCCGGGAGTGCTCGCTGAGCAGCCGGTACCGCACGGCTTCCTTGCCTGCGGCAAACGGCGATGCGGAGATATTGACGAGGAGCGTCGCGCCCTTGCGGACGAGCATGCCGATCGGATCGATCGGGTACGGCCGTTTGTTCCTCGCGTCGGGTTCGTTCCAGAAATCCTCGCAGACGGACAGTCCGATGGTCTCTTCCTTGAAGCTCACCACATCGTTCGATTCTCCGGCCCTGAAGTTCCGGAGCTCATCGAACACGTCGTACGTCGGCAGCAGCATCTTCGGCTGCCGGAACAGAATCTTTCCCTGCGATACGAGGAACGCCTCGTTGTAGAGCGGTTTTCCCTCCGAAAGCCCGGTCCGCGCCGGCGCGCCGAAGACGATGCCGAGGCCTCGATGCGCCGCGGACGCCGCCACGATGCGGTCGATCCCTCTCGTCACCTGGTCGATGAAGCCCGGAAACTCGAGGAGGTCCTTCGGCGGATAGCCGGTGAGAACGAGTTCGGCGAATACGACGAGATCCGCCCCCTCCTTCGACGCGGTCGGAAGCACTCCGAGCACGCGATCGACGTTCCCCGCGACATCCCCCACCAGCGGGTTGAGCTGAGCCATCGTGACGCGCATGTAACATTCCCCTTAAGGTGTCAGGACGCGCTCTTCAGCGCGCGGTCCAGCGCCCTGGCGATGGCCGACGGGCTTCCCGACAGGATCGCACCGGTGAGTTTGACCGCGGCCGTTGCGATCGCGAGCACCTTGTCCACACGATCTGCCCGCTTGATCGCCGCCTTCATCGTCTTGGTGGCATCGGCCACCCGCTTCATGACCGGCCGGGCGTCGTCGAGCGAGACATCGACGGCGAGCGCCGTGAAATCCGACGACGCGTTCAAAAGCGACCACTCCATGGCCTCGATCGATAGCCGCTCGCTCTTTCCCAACCGCTCCCAGTTGGCGAAACGGTAGTCCCCGAGCGCCTTCGAGACCCGATAGAAATGCTCGGCGAGTTCCCGCGCGTGTGCGCTTCCGAGCTTCGTCATGACATGCCTTTCGTCCTGCCGCTACAGATCCCGGGCGTGCTTCACGAGTTCTTCGATGGACGTCACTTGCTCGAGGACGAGCTTCCTGGCCTCTTTGGAACCGAGATCGTCCCGGTTGTCGTAGAGATTCCGGTGCCCCGCAGCGATTTTTTCGAGCACCTTGACGTACGCTTCGGCCGCGTCTCTGCGGCTTTCGATGACGTCTTCTTCCTGGCGCCACTTGTCGTACACGAGCACAGCGGTGAGCGGCTCCGCTTCGCGATGGTCCCTGATCTTGCCGAGATAGAACTTCCTCGCCGCTTCCTCTTCGCCGTCGAGAAGCTGTTCGTAATCCTCCGCCACGATCCCGCTGAGCGAGGCGGTGAGACTCTGTATGTCGGGGTTCACCTTCTCGATCACCGCGCCGAGCTGTTTTCTGCGCCACCCGCCCGAGGCGGCCTCCATCAGCACTTCGGAGATGCCCTTGACGGCCTTGATTCCGTCCTCGCCGAACATGTCGGTTTGCGTAAGCGTTCTGGCGAACTCATCGAGCGGCTTGTCATACGCGACGAGATCCCCCGCCGAGAGCCGGCCCAGAGCGGTGAGGTATCGTATCAGGACACGGTGGGCGGTGACGAGGCGAGGCGCCACACGGGAGTACTTCGCGCAGGTCTCCGCGGTCATCTCGTCGAGCGAATCGAGATCGGACTGCCACTCGACGAGCAAATGGTACCGCTCACGTCTCTCGCACGAACCCGCGAGGTCGCCGGCGATCCCCGAAAACCTCTCGCCCGCGACGGTCGACACGGACGCGTACCGCCTGACAGCCGAGGGACTCGAGCATCCCGCGGCGGTGAATTCGAGCAAGGCGAACGCGAACACGCCCAGCAGGCTCGGCAAATGCGATCGCGCGATCCGCATGCGGCTCTCCTTCCGCGGCTTCCAGTGAGGCTTACCCCAGCTGGCACGAGAAAATCAACAGAAATACCGCTTTGGCTCTCCGAAACCCGAGGGCGGACCGGCCGGGTGTGATTGACTTTGTCCGCGCGGCCCCTATACTTGATAGCGAGACCGATCATGTAAAGAGGCCCGCAATCATCCGGACGAATCGGTGCGCGGGACGATGCTCCCGCGGGGTGGAACGCACATGAGCGCATCGAGCAGCCATTCACGAGGATCCGTATTACCGAGAAGACTCTCGCGGCGCCGGTTCCTCGTGACTTCCGGTTCCGCGGTCATCCTCGGCGGATTTGGCATCGGCATGTCGCGCTCACCGTGGCTCGAGAATCTGGTGGGCGAAGCGGCCGCCCGATCGACGTCGTCGGTTCTCGAATCGCTCCTGCAGAAGGCCCCGGTCGCCCGTTACTGGACCTCCTCCAACTCCAAGGGCACCGCGTGCCTCGCGTGCCACACGCCGGAGGACGGCGTCACGGGCGATCTCTTCGATCACGGGCAAACGATCATCAAGTGTACGCTTTGCGCTCAGGGCTGCGTGATACGGGAGGGAGATCGCGGAGGCTGCCGCGCCCGCGCCAACGTCGGCGGCAAACTCCGGAGCCTCGTCTACGGGCGGCCTGTCTCTGTGCACGTGGACCCGATCGAGAAGAAACCGTTCTACCATTTCCTCCCCGGTGCGGCGGCGTTTTCGCTCGCGACCGCGGGGTGTCCCCTTCACTGCAAATTCTGCCAAAACTGGGAGATCTCTCAGTCGCGCCCCGAGGACTTCGACGTCGAGTTCGTCCCGCCCGAGGGCATCGTCGGCGACACGGCGAAGAGCTCGGCGCCGGTCATCGCGTTCACGTACAACGAACCCACGGTGTTCATCGAGTACCTCACCGATATCGCGCGCCTCGCGCGCTCCAAGGGTCTCTCGCCGGTCCTCGTCAGCTGCGGCTTCATGAACGAGGAGCCTCTCGCCGAAATGTGCGCGTGTCTCGACGCGATCAAGATCGACCTCAAGGGGTTCAGCGGCGAGTTCTACCGCCGCGTGTGCAGCGCGGAGCTCCAGCCCGTACTCCGGAGCATCGAGCAAGTGGCGAAGAGCGGCGTCCACCTCGAGATCGTGAACCTCGTGGTGCCCACGCTCAACGACAGCGACGAGATGCTCACGGGGCTCTCGCGCTGGGTGGTGAATGAGGTGGGACCCGACGTTCCCATTCACTTCACGCGCTTTCACCCGGACTACCAGATGATCAACCTGCCGCCGACACCGGTCGAAACGCTCGAGAAAGCGTACGACATCGCCAAGGCGGAGGGGGTCCGTTACCCGTACGTGGGAAACGTCCCCGGCCACCGGGGAAACAACACGTACTGTCCAACGTGCGGGAAAGCGGTCGTCACGCGGACGAGCTTTTTCGTTACCGAACACCATATCGAAAAAGGAAGATGCGGGTACTGCCAGGAGCCCGTCGCGGGCGTGTGGTCGCGCCCGCGCTGAGAGCATCATGAAGACGTTCATCGCCGTTCTGTTCGCGTCCTTCGTGTGGAGCATGCACGTGCCGGCCGCCGCCGCGGAGCCGACGGACAAAGCCGCGGCAAGAAAACCCGCCGTGGCGGGCCAGTTCTATCCTTCGGATCCGGGGAAGCTCGCGAAGGCGGTCGACGGCTTTCTCGCGGACGCCGTGGCGCCGTCGGATGCGAGACCCATCGCGCTTGTCTGCCCCCACGCGGGGTACATCTACTCGGGACAGATCGCCGCGGACGCGTACAAGCAGGCATCGAGACACGCGTACGATCTCGTCGTCATCCTCGGCGTCAACCATACCACCGCGGGTTTTCAGGGCGTGGCCCTCTCGCCGGCGAGCGGGTTCGAAACCCCTCTCGGCGTCGCGGAGGTGGACGAGGCGCTTGCCCGGACGCTCGCGGCGGTGGACACGCGTTTCACGCTCGACGAGAAAGTCCACGCACGCGAGCATTCGATAGAGGTCCAGCTGCCGTTCATTCAGAGGGTCTTTCCCAAGGCGAAGATCCTCCCCGCCGTCGTCGCGTCGTCCGATCCCGATCTGTGCGCGAAGTTCGGCGAGGCTCTCGCCCGCACAATCGCCGGGAGAAAGGCGCTCATCGTGGCGAGTTCCGACCTCTCGCACTACCCCGAGTACGAAGACGCGGTGCGCGCCGACCGGAAGACGATCGACGCGATGTCGTCGCTCGACCCCGAGGTATTTCGTTCCGCGATATCGGAGGGAATGACGGGTGATGTGAGAAATCTGGATACGTGCGCGTGCGGCCAATACGCGATACTCGCCGCGATGGCCGCCGCGAAGAAACTCGGCGCGACGGGCACACGAATGATCAGCTACGCGAACTCGGGGGACACCTCGGTGGGCGACCGTTCGCGCGTCGTGGGCTACGGAGCGGTCGCCTTCGTCGCCGGTAAGAGCTCTGACAACCTTCCCCCTCTCTCCATCACCAAGTCGGAGGGTCCCGGCACCGGCTCGCCTCAAGATTTCACCAACGCCCAGAAGGCGTCTCTTCTGGCGTTCGCGCGCAAGACGATCGTGAGATTTCTCGCCACCGACACGACTCCTCTCGCCCGCGGCTTCGACCCGGCGCTCCGGATCGACCAAGGCGCGTTCGTCACGCTCACCGAGAGAGGCGAACTCCGCGGGTGCATCGGACACATGGCCGAAGACATGCCGCTTTGCCTGGTCGTCGGCTGGTGCGCGCTTCAGTCCGCTTTCAACGACAGGCGATTCTCGCCCGTCGAGATCGGCGAACTGTCCGAGATCGACATCGAGATATCCGTCCTCACGCCCTACCGGCGCGTGAACGGCTACGACGCGATCCGCGTCGGCAAGGACGGAGTCCTCATGGAAAAGGACGGGCGCTCGGCGGTCTTCCTGCCGTCCGTCGCAGTGGAGCAGGGATGGAATCGCGACGAGATGCTGTCGCACCTGTCCGCCAAGGCGGGGCTCGCCGCCGACGCGTGGAAAAAAGACGCAGTGTTCTACACTTTTCAGGCTGTGGCGTTCAGCGAATCGGAACTCCACTAGATTCACAGACGATCTTTGGCAACTCTTTATCTCCTATCCGTCGGGTTCGTATCCATCCTCGCCCAGGTCGTTTTGCTGCGCGAATTGAACGTCGCTTTCTTCGGCGTCGAACTCGTCTACATCCTCGCGATCGCCGTCTGGCTTCTGTGGACAGCGGCCGGCGCGCTCGTCGGGCGCCGCATCCATCCTCGCTCGGAGGCCGCCGTCGGGTATCTCTTCGTTGCGTTCGCGCTCCTCGTGCCCGCCGATGTCGCGTTCATCCGCGGTTTCAGAGCGCTCTCGGGAGGAATTCCCGGAGCGTACCTCCCGTTCGGCGCGCAAGTCGCCGGACTCCTCGCCGCGCTCTTCCCCGTCGGGGTCGTGCTCGGACTTCTCTTTCAGTGGGCGGCAAGGGCGTACGTGAACCGGACACGCACGCTCGCCCGTGCGTACGCGATCGAAAGCGCGGGCGGCGTCGCCGGCGGCTTGGCCTCGACGCTCTTTCTCGCATCCGGAGTCCAGAATTTCACGATAGCCGTTCTCTGCAGTCTCGTGTCGGCCTGCGCGGTATTCGTGGCGACATGGGCGAACCGCGGATCGGAGGTTCCGCACCGCCGGGGCGCCCTCTACGCGGGCGCGATCGTTCTTCCGGTCGTCCTCGTTCTTCTCGCCGGCAGCTCGCGCGTCGACGAGTCCCTCACCCGACTCACGCACCCCGCTCTTGTCTCGTCGCGAGATTCGCCCTACAGCCGCATCACGGTGACGCGGCAAGGAGATCAATTCGTCGTGCTGGAGAACAACGCCCTCGCGTTCGAGACGCAGAGCGCGGCGGCGGAGGAGCTCGTTCACCTCGCCGCCTCCCAGGTCGAGACGGTCGGACGGGTGCTCATTCTGGGCGGAGGCGTCGAGGGAACGGTGGCCGAGATCCTCAAGTACTCCCCCCGGCACGCCGACTACGTGGAGTTGAACCCCGTGGTCGTCTCGCTCATCGAAAAGAGCCTTCCCTCTCCGTACTGGGAGCCTCTGCGATCGAAAACGGTGACGCTAACCATCGGCGATCCCAGACGGTTCATCGACACGCCGGCGCGCTACGACATCATCCTCATCGGCGCGCCGGATCCAACGTCGGGCGAGACGAACCGGTTTTACACCGTCGAGTTTTTCGAGCGCTGCAGAACCGCGCTCGCCGAGGGCGGGGTGGTCGCGCTGCGTCTCAGATCCTCGGAAAACGTGTGGACACCTTCTGTCGCGTACCGGAACACGAGCATCTACGGCGCGCTCAAAACCGTTTTTCGCGACGTCATCATATTGCCGGGCGTGACGAACATCGTCGTCGCCTCCAACACGGCGCTTACGCGCGACCCCGCTGTTCTGGCGCAAAGGCTGAAGGCGCGGGGCGTGACCACGAGGCTCGTGACGCCCCAGTACGTGTCGTACCTGTACACGAACGACCGCTTCGCGGAGATCGCGCGCGTCGTCTCGACGACGGCCATCCCGCCGAACACCGACGCGAAACCGGCATGCTACAGGTACTCGAGCATGATCTGGCTCTCGAAGTTTTTTCCGAAGCTCATCGCCGCCGACACGAGGTCGTTCGAATCGGCGTCTCGAGGTCCCGCGGTCGCCCTCGCGGCGTCCGCGCTCATCCTCGGCGGCGTCTTCATCCAGTGCCGGCGCCGCCTCCGATGGCGAAGAGTCGTTCTCACGGGGGTCGCAGGGTTCGTGGGGATGGTCATCGAAACGGTCCTCATCCTTCACTACCAGACGAAAAGCGGTGTGCTCTATCAGAACATCGGGATCCTGCTCACGGTCTTCATGGCGGGTCTCGCCGCGGGGTCGGCGGTCGTGCCCCGGCTCTCTGGCCGTCTCGCCGGCAGAGCGCAGCAGAAGACGAGAGCGCTTCCCCTCGCGCTCTTTTGTGGATTCTCGGTCTTGAATCTCGCGTTCGCCGGCGCGCTCGAGTTCGATATTCCCCTCGGACTCGGAGCCGTGTCGCTTTTCCTTTTCGCCGGCGGATTCCTCGTCTCCGGCGTCTTCGCGTATGCGAGCCTCCTCGGGGCGGATGATCCGCGGTCCCTGATATCGCCGCTCTATGCCGCTGATCTTCTTGGGGGTTGCGCTGGTTCTCTCATGGCCAGCATGATCCTCATCCCATTTCTCGGCATGACGCAGGCAGCAGGGCTCATGGCCGCTCTCTCCCTCTTCGCTCTCCTCGCCCTTTGACTTGTCCGTCGGACGGACTCGTGGTAGCATGGATGCCTTTAAAGACGCGTTCCCCCGAGCGGCGTTCTGCGGATCGAGACGGGGCACGCGTATCGGCACCGGCACGAGCACAGTCCTTCGTTGACATCGACAGGAGAGAGGAACACGGATGAGGAGTCTAATCGAACCCACAGTCGACGCTCCCGTAGGGATGAAGAAGTGGCCCGCGTGGCTGGACCTCGCCCAAAGTCTGACCGGCTTGGCCCTGGTGGCGTTCATGTGGGTGCACCTGACCTTGGTCTCGAGCATTCACTTCGGCAAGGACACCATGAACTCCATCGCGGGGTTCTTCGAACTCAAGTTCTTGAGCGGCACGGGGCACGGATACCCCGTCATCGTCACGCTCATCGGTCTCCTCATCTTCGCGATCTTCATCGCCCACGCGGGCATCGCGATGAGGAAGTTCCCCGCCTCGTGGAGGCAGTACCGGGTCTTCAACGATCAGATGGGGAAGATGAAGCACGCGGACACGACCCTTTGGTTCGTCCAGGCGATTACCGGCTTCATCATGTTCTTCCTCGGGTCGATTCACCTCTATACAATGATCAGCCAGCCGGCGGCTATCAACGCCGATGCCGCCGGAGCCCGTTTCGTTACGGGACACATGTGGCCCATGTACCTCGTCCTCCACCTCTCCGTCGGACTCCATCTCGTCATCGGCATGTACCGGCTCGCCGTCAAGTGGGGGCCCTTCGACGGCAGGAACCCCAGGAAGAGCCGTCTGGTGATGAAGCGTCTGAGGGATGCGCTCATCGTGCTCTACCTGATCATCGGTCTCATAACGCTCGCCGAGTACATAAAGATCGGCCTCGAGAATCGCGCCCACGGAGGAGTGCCGGACACCGCGGCGGCGGCTTTCCAGGGAGGTGATGAGCGATGAAGACCGTCTACACGGAATCGCTCGTCATCGGCGGAGGACTTGCAGGGCTTCGCGCCGCGATCGCAACGCGTCAGCGCGGATTCGACACCATCGTCCTCTCCTTGATCCCCGCGAAGCGCTCGCACTCGTCGGCGGCGCAGGGCGGCATGCAGGCGAGTCTGGCTGCGACAACGAAGGGCGAGGGGGATAACGAAGACGTCCATTTCGCGGACACGGTGCGGGGGAGCGACTGGGGCTGCGATCAGGCGGTGGCTCGCATGTTCGTCAACACCGCGCCGAAGGCGGCGCGCGAGCTCGCCCTCTGGGGTGTGCCGTGGAGCCGGGTCAAGAAGGGCCCGCATCAGGCCGTGATCAATGCGGAGAGAGTGACGATCGTCGAGAAGGACGAGGCGCACGGGTACATCACGGGGCGGGATTTCGGCGGTACCAAGAAGTGGCGGACGTGCTACACCGCCGACGGGACGGGCCATACGATGCTCTACGCGATGGACAACAAAGCGATCGAGTGCGAGATCCCCATACACGAGAGGAAGGAAGCGCTCGCGCTCATCCACGACGGACAAGCGTGCTACGGCGCCGTCGTCCGCGACCTCATCACCGGAGAGCTCATCGCGTACCTGGCCAAGGCGACAACGATCGCCACAGGCGGATACGGCCGTCTCTACGCCATCACGACGAACGCCGTGGTGAGCGACGGCATCGGGTGCGCGCTCGCGCTCGAGACGGGCGTCGCGCCTCTCGGAAACATGGAGGCGGTTCAGTTTCATCCTACGGCGATCGTGCCCGCGGGGATCCTCACCACCGAGGGCTGCCGCGGCGACGGCGGGCTGCTCAAGGACGTCGACGGATACCGTTTCATGCCGGACTACGAACCGGAGAAGAAGGAGCTCGCCTCTCGCGACGTCGTTTCGCGGAGGATGACCGAGCACATGCGCAAGGGCAAAGGGGTCCCTTCCCCCTACGGACCTCACCTCTGGCTCGATATCACGCTCCTCGGCAAGGTGCACATCGAGAAAAACCTCCGAGAAGTCAAAGAGATCTGCCAGTATTTCCTCGGGATCGACCCGGTGAAGGACTACATACCCGTTCGGCCGACTCAGCACTATTCCATGGGCGGCGTCCGCACGAAGCCCAACGGCGAAAGCCCGGCGCTCAGCGGCCTTTTCGCCGTCGGCGAGGCGGCGTGCTGGGACATGCACGGGTTCAACAGGCTCGGCGGGAACTCCGTCGCGGAGACGGTCGTCGCGGGGATGATCGTCGGGGAGTACATCGCCGACTACTGCAAGAACACTGCCCTCGATATCCCCACGTCCGTCGTCAGCTCATTCGTGGAACGCGAGAACGCGAAAATCAACGAACTCGTGGAGAGCCGCGCGGGCGGAAACGATATCTACGACCTGAAAAACGCCATGCAAGAGATCATGATGGACAAGGTGGGCATTTTCCGCAACGGGCCCGATCTGCAGAAGGCCGTCGACCAGCTGAAGGTTCTGCTCGCTCGCAGCCGGAACATCAGCATGCGGAACAAAACCCGGTCGTCGAATCCGGAGCTTGTCGAGGCGATACGCGTGCCTAAGATGATCAAGCTGGCGCTGTGCGTGGCGTACGGCGCCCTGCAGAGAACGGAGAGCCGGGGAGCGCATTCGCGCGAGGACTATCCCGAGCGGAACGACAGGGACTGGCTCAACAGAACGCTCTCGACCTGGAAGAACGAGAAGAATGACCTTCCCGTTCTCGAGTACGAGCCGCTCGATGTGATGAAGATGGAACTCCCGCCGGGCTCGAGAGGCTATGGCAACGCGAAGATCATCGCCCATCCCGACGCGGAGAAACGGACGCAGGAGATCGAGACGATCAAGGGTTCGATCCCCGGTGCGGACCGTTTCAAGATCCAGAAGGCTGTCATGCCGTACGACGTGCCGGAGAAGTACAGAGGAAAGAACGAGAGAGTAGGAGTTGGTTACGAATGAGCACGAAGGACAAAGGACGCATGCTCAAGTTCCACATCTTCAGGTATAACCCGCAGGTCGAGGGCGACAGGCCCAGGATCCAGACCTTCGAGGTGGAAGAGATACCCCAGATGACGATCTTCATCGCGCTCAACCAGATCCGCGAGAAGCTGGATCGATCGCTCCAGTTCGACTTCGTCTGCCGCGCAGGGATCTGTGGGAGCTGCGCGATGATCATCAACGGAAGGCCCAATCTCGCGTGCCGGACGCTGACGGCCACGTTCAAGAAACCCGAGATCACTCTCATGCCCCTGCCCGCTTTCGAGCTCATCGGAGATCTCTCTGTGAACACGGGCAAGTTCAACCGCGCCCTCAGCGAACAGATCGGCACATGGATCCACGTCGGTAAAGCCGGGACCACCGACCTCACCCACCTGGAGGAGAGGATGGAACCCGATCTCGCCGATGAAATCTACGAGCTCGACCGCTGCATCGAATGCGGGTGCTGCATCGCAGCGTGCGGAACGAAACGAATGAGGAGCGATTTTCTCGGCGCGATGGGATTCATGAAGATCGCCAGGTTCGAACTCGATCCGCGCGACAAAAGGACCCACGCCGACTGGTACGAAGTCATCGGGAACGACGAGGGCGTCTTCGGGTGCATGAGCCTCATGGGCTGCGAGGACTTCTGTCCGAAAGACCTGCCCCACCAGACGAAGATCGCGTACCTGCGGCGGAAAATGATCGGCGCGGCGACGGCGAGGAAGTAGCCGCCCGGCGCGCATGCCGCTCGAAATCCTGAACACAGAAAAGCCCCGCCTGCGCTTCGCGCGGCCGGGGCTTTTCAATTCGCGATCTCTTCGTTCTCTCTTGTCGGAGCGGCTCCCTCTATCTCGCCTCTTTGTACAACACGTGCTTGCGAACCACCGGATCGTAGCGTTTGAGCTGAAGGCGGTCGGGATCATTCCGCTTGTTCTTCGTCATGGAGTACATGTGCGGACTCTCGGTGCTCTTCATACGAATCGTCTCTCGCCCGCCTGTTTTCTTTGCCATGACGTCACTCGCCTAACATTCGATGTCTTTTATCTTCAGCCCTTGAGCCTCGACGTACGGCACGAGACCCATCCGATTCACGGTGCGAAGCGCACGCGCGGACAACCGGACGCGGACGGAGCGGCCGAGTTCCTCCACGAAGAGCCGTTTCCTCTGAAGGTTGGGAATTTGCCGGCGCTTCGTGCGGTTGTTGGCGTGGGACACGAGATTCCCTACCAACGGACGCTTGCCGGTGAGTTTGCATTTCCGAGACATGCCGCTTCCTTCCGCTCTGCACCGCAGACGCGAGAGCCGCGATCTGCGAAAAAGCCCGCCTGCGCCAACAGGCGGGCTAGAAAAAATCCGGCGGCGACCTACTCTCCCACCAAGTTGCCCTGGCAGTACCATCGGCGCTGTAGGGCTTAACTTCCGTGTTCGGAATGGGAACGGGTGTGACCCCTACGCCATGGCCACCGAAAAATTCTGTCAAAAACTTGACAACCTGCAGGGCTCGAGAACAGACGTCTCGACTTTATTAATGGATTAAGGCGCACGGCCTATTAGTACCGGTCGGCTAAACATGTTACCATGCTTACACCTCCGGCCTATCAACCTTGTAATCTTCAAGGGGCCTTCAGAGGGCTTGCGCCCTGGGAGATCTCGTTTTGAGGAGGGTTTCCCGCTTAGATGCTTTCAGCGGTTATCCCTGCCGAACATAGCTACCCAGCCGTGCCATTGGCATGACAACTGGTACACTAGAGGTCCGTCCATCCCGGTCCTCTCGTACTAAGGACAGCTCCTCTCAAATCTCCTGCACCCGCGAAGGAGAGGGACCGAACTGTCTCACGACGTTCTGAACCCAGCTCGCGTACCGCTTTAATTGGCGAACAGCCAAACCCTTGGGACCTTCTTCAGCCCCAGGATGCGATGGGCCGACATCGAGGTGCCAAACCTCCCCGTCGATGTGGACTCTTGGGGGAGATCAGCCTGTTATCCCCGGCGTACCTTTTATCCGATGAGCGACGGCCCTTCCATACAGAACCGCCGGATCACTAAGCCCTGCTTTCGCACCTGCTCGACTCGTAGGTCTCGCAGTTAAGCTCCCTTATACCTTTACGCTCTACGCGTGATTACCGTCCACGCTGAGGGAACCTTTGGGCGCCTCCGTTACATTTTAGGAGGCGACCGCCCCAGTCAAACTGCCCACAAAACACTGTCCCCTGTCCGGATTCACGGAACAGGGTTAGAGTCCTTACAAACCAAGGGTGGTATTTCAACGTTGGCTCCACGAGAACTAGCGTTCCCGCTTCAAAGCCTCCCACCTATCCTACACATGATTTGCGAAGACCCAATATCATGCTACAGTAAAGGTGCACGGGGTCTTTCCGTCCAGTCGCGGGTAAGCGGTATCTTCACCGCTACTGCAATTTCACCGAGTCCCTGGTTGAGACAGCGCCCAAGTCGTTACACCATTCGTGCAGGTCGGAACTTACCCGACAAGGAATTTCGCTACCTTAGGACCGTTATAGTTACGGCCGCCGTTTACTGGGGCTTCAGTTCAATGCTTTGCGCCCGAAGGCGCTAACATATCCCCTTAACCTTCCAGCACCGGGCAGGTGTCAGTCCCTATACGTCGTCTTACGACTTAGCAGAGACCTGTGTTTTTGGTAAACAGTCGCTCGGGCCTGGTCACTGCGACCCCATCCAGCTTCGATTCGTATAGTACGTCACCGGACAGGGCACCCCTTCTTCCGAAGTTACGGGGTTATTTTGCCGAGTTCCTTAACCAGGGTTCGCTCGAGCACCTTAGGATTTTCTCCCTACCTACCTGTGTCGGTTTACGGTACGGTCACCAGTGACACTCCTTAGAGGTTTTTCTTGGCAGTTTGATTAGGGTCAGTTTGTGCCCAAATGGGCTCCTCATCACACCTCGGAGATAACGGGGCTCTGGATTTTCCTGGAACCCCCTCCTACATGCTTGAACCGGGACTACCTATCCCCGGCTGACCTTTCACTCCTGCGTTACCCCATCGTACAAACGTGCCACCGCTGGCCCAGGAATTTTAACCTGGTTCCCATCGCCTACGCCTTTCGGCCTCAGCTTAGGGGCCGGCTTACCCTGAGCGGATTAGCCTTGCTCAGGAAACCTTGGGTTTTCGGTGGAGAGGTTTCTCGCCTCTCTTATCGCTACTCATACCGGCATAATCACTTCTGCTTCGTCCAGCGGTCCTTACGAACCGCCTTCGCACTACAACAGAACGCTCCCCTACCAGTCGCGTCCGAAGACGCGAATCCGCAGCTTCGGTAATAGACTTGAGTCCCATGAATTATCGGCGCGAATCCACTTGACCAGTGAGCTGTTACGCTTTCTTTAAATGATGGCTGCTTCTAAGCCAACATCCTGGTTGTCTAAGCAAATCCACATCCTTATGCACTTAGCCTATATTTGGGGACCTTAGCTGACGGTCAGGTTTGTTTACCTCTCGGCCACGGAGCTTATCCCTCGCAGCCTGACTCCCGTGGTACATATGAACGGCATTCGGAGTTTGATTGGGTTTGGCAGCCCGGTAAGGCCCCTAGCCCAGTCAGTGCTCTACCTCCGTCATACAATGGCACGAGGCTAGTCCTAAAACTATTTCGGGGAGAACCAGCTATCTCTGAGTTTGATTGGCCTTTCACCCCTACCCACAGCTCATCCGTTAGATTTTCAACTCTAGTCGGTTCGGTCCTCCACGCACGG
>CAZYCB010000489.1:0-13030 GCA_964645735.1 uncultured bacterium
GGGGCATTCGAGGTGGCCGCCGAGGAGCTCGTTCTCCTCAACCGGTCGCAGGTGCCTCCGTTCATGGTCGTGGACGACGTCAAGGCCGGAGAGGACCTGAGGCTCAAGTACCGCTATCTCGATTTGAGGCGCCGCCCCATGCAGCGCAACATCGAGCTTCGTCACCGCGTGACACTCGCCGTGCGGAACTTCCTCCACTCGCGCGGCTTCGTCGAGATCGAAACGCCGATGCTCGTCCGGTGCACGCCGGAAGGGGCGAGGGACTACCTCGTGCCGAGCCGGCTCCACCCGGGCAACTTCTACGCGCTCCCGCAGAGCCCGCAACTCTACAAGCAGATCCTGATGGTCGCGGGGTTCGATCGCTATTTCCAGCTTGCCCGCTGTCTTCGCGACGAGGACCTTCGCGCGGACCGTCAGCCGGAGCACACGCAGATCGATATCGAGATGAGCTTCGTGCGCGAAGAGGAAATATTCCCTCTCGTCGAAGAGATGATGCGCGAGATCTTCCGCGCCGGAAAGGGGCTCGAGCTCGAAACGCCGTTTCGAGCCCTCTCGTACGGCGAAGCGATGGACAGGTTCGGATCGGACAAACCCGATATGCGCTTCGGACTCGAACTCAAGACGCTCGACGATGTTTTCCGCGGTTCGGGGGTCCGCTTCCTGGAAGAAGCGCTCGCCCGCGGTGAATCCGTTCGCGGTTTCGTCGTCCCCGGGGCAGCCGAGCTGAAGAAGAGCACGATGGACGAGCTCGAGGCCGCGGCAGTCGCCGGGGGCGCCAAGGGGCTCATCCAGCTGAGAAATCACGGCGGCGAGCTCAAGGGCGGGATCGCAAAAGTCCTCGGCGAGAATGGCGCGCGGCGCGTCATCGAAGGCACGGGGCTCGAGGATGGAGGCGTGCTTCTGGCGATCGCGGGGAAGGCGCAGAAAGTATCGACGATTCTCGGCAGGCTCCGCGTGGAACTGGGCAAGGCGCTCGCCCTCGCCGAACCGGGGCGCTTCGAATTCGTCTGGATCAACGGTTTTCCGCTCTTCGAATGGGACGAAGAGCGTCAATGTCTGAGCCCTTCGCATCACTTCTTCTCGATGCCGAGGGAGGAAGACATCCCGCTTCTCGAGAAGGAGCCGCTCAAAGTTCGCGCCCACCTCTACGATCTGGTGTGCAACGGAGTCGAGCTCGCCTCGGGGAGCATTCGAATACACAATCGGGACCTCCAGGAGAGGGTGCTCGAAGCCGGCGGTGTTTCGCGCGAGAAGGCGAAGGAGCGTTTCGGTTTTCTGCTCGACGCGCTCGAGTACGGGGCCCCGCCCCACGGGGGAATCGCCCCGGGCGTGGACCGCATCGTCATGATACTGGCCGGCTGCGATTCGATACGCGACGTCATCGCTTTTCCGAAGACGCAGAGGGCGACGTCGCTCATGGACGACGCCCCGTCGCCCGCGGATCCCGAGCAGCTCCGCGAGCTCCACATCGACGTGAGAACCGACACGTGAAACGGCCGTCCGCGCAGGGCGGAACACGGCTCAGGGGGGCCGCGGGCGGGCGCGGCGGCGAGAAAAGTGCCTTGACAGAGCGCGCTTGGGGGCGTTAACCTAGACGACGGTTTTTCCCCACGACGAATAACCCCACGAAAACGTTCGCAAAGGAGACGACGCGGGTGAATAGCAGATTTTTAGGACGTGCGGTGTTGATCGTGGCGTTGTGCTCGGTGTCCGGGTACATGGGGTGTGCGGCCCCGAAGCCATGCACGATCACCCCCGTCGAAATCGAAGAGATCAAATCCGATATTAGGGACCTCGACGCCAAGCTCGCCGAGGACCGAGCGGTTCTCGCCAAGCTCCAGGAGGATGTCCGGGTGGTGCGGGCGCAGATCGAAGAGAAGCGGGCCGAGATACCGATTCTCCAAGCGCAGTTCGACAGCGTCAAGACGGCGAGCGGCGTGTCCGTGAAGCCGCCTTCGGAAATGCAGCCGGCCGCCGATTCTACGGCGGGTTTGATCGGGGGTGGCCAATAATGAGAAAGCAATCCACACTGTTGCCGGTCATCGTTATCGTCGCGGCACTCGTGGGCGCCGCGTGCCTCATGACTAGCGGATGCGACCGAAAGGAGTACCGCAAAGTCGACGTGGCCTCCGGGCAGTACTACGCGGAGGACGAGATCCTCGCCCTGCCCGTCGGCGCGCAGGGGAGTTACTGCAGAGATCTCGAGACGGTTCGCAGCGAGACGCAGCAGGTGTTCGAGACCAGGTTGAAGGAATCCAAAGAGACGAGCGATTTGATCGCCTCCACGCGCGCGGAGAAAGACCGGCTCGAGCGCGAAATCGTGACGCTGGCGGCGGAGATCCGCACGCTCGGCGACCAGATCGAAGAAGCGAAACGCCTCCCGACGTCGTGGAGGATCCGGGCGGGCGAGACGCTGGCTTCGATCTCGGTGCTCCCCGCCATCTACAACGACTACGACAAGTGGTGGAAGCTCTTCGAGGCGAACAAGGACCTCGTCTTCGACCCGTGGTATTCCGCCCTCGATACGGTGATCGTGGTCCCCCGCGATTGGCCGACCCAGTGATACGGGCGTCCGCAGGACCGACGGTTGACGCAGTGACACGGAAGGCGCCGGCCAGCGGGATGAGTCCTGCCTGAGACTTACCATCCGGTTTCCACCGGAGCCCGAGGAGGCGAGGGAATTCGCCTCTTTTTTTGGTTGATATATCTCAAATTTTTCAATAAGATGCGTTCCACGAAGACCGGCCCGATTGCGCCGCGGGCGGAATTGGCCTATTATTTGAATGCGCGGTTGAAAAGAGCACGTATGCCGCAGTGAACGACCAGGTGAGGACGCCCGCTCTTGGGGGAGGTGAAGGCTCCTTCAGGAGTTTTGTGTTTTGGGGCCCTGCGCAGGTGCGGCGGCAGCGCCCGCCGCAACGCCCTTGGGTGTCGGGATCGTTCCGGGCATGGGGACTGTTCGTGGGGGCCATGGTCGCGGCGCAAGGCGCGTGTCGGCGGAGGTGTTTCAAGAGTGAATACGAGGAAGAGGGTTCTCTCCTTCACGGGCGTGGACCCTTTCAAGCTCTTCGGGCAAAGGGAGAGCCATCTCGATGTCCTCGAGGAGCGGTATCCGGGAGTCGTCGTCGTCCGGGGTGACGAGATCATCCTCAAGGGAACCGACGACGAAGTCCGCTCGCTCACCGCTTTCTTCGGAGAGATCATCGACATCGCGAAAAGCGGCCGCGTGATCACCGAGCAGGATTACAGGCGAATTCTTCGCATGGGAAGCGCCGGCCCCGAGTCTCGTTACGCCGCTGCCGACCGGGACGTCGTCGTCGTCGGCAGGGGCGGGCAGTCCATACGGCCCAAGACGCTCAACCAGAAGCAGTACGTCGAAGCGATCCTCTCGCACGACATCGTCTTCGCCATAGGACCCGCGGGAACGGGTAAGACCTACCTCGCCGTGGCGAGCGCGGTCGCCGCCCTCAAGCGCAAAGAAGTCGATCGGATTTTCCTCGTCCGCCCGGTGGTCGAGGCCGGTGAGAGCCTCGGGTTTCTCCCAGGGGATTTTCTCGCGAAGCTCGACCCGTACATGCGCCCCGTGCTCGACGCGCTCTACGACATGATCGGACCCGAGCGAACGGCGAAGTTCCAGGAGAACGGGACGATCGAGATCGCCCCTCTCGCGTACATGCGGGGCCGCACGCTCAACAACGCCTTCGTGATCCTCGACGAGGCGCAGAACACGACGAGGATGCAGATGAAGATGTTTCTCACGCGGCTGGGCGACCGGGCAAAGGCGTTGATCAACGGCGACGTGACGCAAATCGACCTCGACCCGCCGTTGCGTTCCGGTCTCGTTCAAGCGCAGAGGATCCTGGCCGAAGTGGAAGGCATCAAGTTCATCTATCTGACGTCGGATGACGTCGTTCGACACCCTCTCGTCCAGCGAATCATCGATGCGTTCGCGCGGGACGAAGAGACGACGGAGCACACCAGAGGATGAGTATCGCTTATTTGAGAGTCCTGCGCCGCCGCCGCAGCCGGTCTCGCAACGGCCGAGCAGAGCAGTATGCCAAGCGTCCCGCTCTCGATTTGAGAGAGGAGATGTCCAGGGGAATACTGTCCCGACTGGGTCTCCTCGTTCTTTTCGTCGCCGCGACCACGCTTCTCTTTCCGCCGGCGCAGCCGACGAGGGACGTGAGCTTCAAGGCGGGCGACATCGCCGACCGCACGATCATCGCGCCCTTCGACTTCGAGGTGCCGCTCTCCCCCGAGGAACTCGAGGTGAGAAAGGCGGACGCGCTGCTCAGGGTGCTCCCCGTATACGTTCACGACCGGACAGTCGAAACGGGTTTGAGGGAGGACCTCTCGGATCTCCTCGACAGCGTGGCGACAATCGCCGACGCCGAGACGCCGGGAGCCCGAGCGAAGATGCAGATGCTCCAGATCCAGCTGCCGTACCTCTCGCCGAATCTGGCCGGGAAGCTCCTCGACCGGCGAGTTCTCAGAGCGGTCCGCGGCGCTGCGCTCGACTATCAGAAGAAGGTCTTCGCGAGGGGGCTCGTGGACAACGCCGGTCCCCTCAGGGCGCGGGCGTATACGGAGATCGCCGTGATCGAGGGCCCGCAGGAGAGGAGGCTTCCCGTCGACAACGTGATCGACCAGGGGAGCATCGACCGCGCGATACGCGAGGAGGCGATTCGCCGTTTCGGAGACAGGGACGAGACCGCCCAGCTTTTCAACGAGATCCTCCGCGTGCATCTGCGCCCCAACCTGACGCTCGACAACGACGAGACGCACTCGCGGCGCCAGCTGGCCATCGGACAGGTGGAGAAGACGACGAGGATATCCAAGAACCAGAGGATCATCGGCAAGCACGACAAGGTGTCCGCGGAACAGATGCAAACACTCGCTGCGCTCGAGAGCGCGCGCCGCGTCGCGTCCGGCGAGACATCGCGCGCGACGTTGTTCGCCCTGTACGCGGGGGAAGTCCTGAAGCTCCTCCTCTTCGGGCTCCTCGTCGGCGGCTACGTCTTCGGTCACCGGCTGCCGTTGTACCGCGACCTTCTCAAGTTCGGTGCGCTCGTCGCCGTTTTCGCGATCTACCTCGTGGCGAGCTCCGTCGTCTACCGTCTGGGGCTCAACCCGTACCTCATGCCGGTGGCGCTCGTCTCGGTGATGGCCACGTCGCTTTTCGACTACAGGCTCGGCCTGGCCGCGACCGTATTCGCGTGCATACTGATGTCCCTGGTGACGAACGTGAGCTCGGGCGTGATCTTCGTGTCGCTTCTCGCGGGGGCGTCTGCGATCATGGGTCTCCAGCGCATGCGTTCGCGGAGTCATTTCTATACGCTCTTCGTCATGATCTTCGCCGCGTATCTCGTGGGGATCGTCGCCGTGGAACTGGGGCGGCAGGCCAAGTTCTCGGGAATCTCCACGGCGGTGCTCTGGGCGATGGCGAACGCGCTCTTCTGCAGCCTCGCCGCGATGTTCCTGCTGCCTATCTTCGAGGCGGCCTTTCACATCGCCACGCGCTTCACGCTCCTCGAACTCACCGACCTCAACAAACCGATTCTCAAACGGCTCAATCTCGAGGCTCCGGGGACGTACCACCACGCGATGCAGCTCGGAAACATCGTCGACACCGTCGCGACCGAAGTAGGCGCGGAACCGCTCAAGGCGCGGGTGATGGCGTACTACCACGACATCGGAAAGATCTTCAAACCGGACTACTATTCCGAGAACCAGGAGGCGGGGTTCAACAAGCACGAGAAGATCACGCCGCAGATGAGCAAAACGATTCTCCTCTCTCACGTCAAGGACGGCGTGGAGCTCGCGCGGGAGGAGAGGCTCCCCGATCTGATCGTCGACGCGATTCAGCAGCACCACGGGACGACCGTCATGGCGTACTTCTACCAGAAGGCCCTGGAGACCGATTCGCACTCGAGCGTCGACAAAGACGACTTCAGGTACCCCGGCCCGAAGCCCGCGAACAAGGAGTCGGCGGTCCTCATGCTCGCCGACGCCGTCGAACCGGCGTGCCGCTCGCTCAAGGATCCCACGCCGACGAACATACGGAACATGGTGGTCAAGCTCATCAACTCGCGCATGCAGGAGGGCCAGCTCGACGAGAGCGGCCTCACGCTGAACGACCTCGCGAAAATCAAAGAGAAGTTCGTGAACATACTGACGAGCATGTATCACAAGCGCGTGGCGTATCCGGGCCAGGAGGAGGCGGCGGGTGAGGCTGTCGCTAAGCCGGCATAGGAGGTGCGCGGGGAAGGCGTTCGCGTGGCTCGACCGCCGCACGGTGCGAAGACTCAAGGATGCGGCTGCGGCGATGGACCCTGTGTCGGCAGACGTCGAGATCGTCGTCGTAGACGACGCGTTCATTCGGGATCTGAATCGCGACCACCGGGGTGTGGATCGCCCGACCGACGTCCTCTCCTTCTCGTACCTCGAGGATCTCGACGCAGGCCCTCCGGCGAGACGCCGCGGGACCGCAGGCGAGGTCTACGTGTCGTGGGAGACCGTGGAGGCCCGGGCGAGGGAAGAGGGCATCCCGCCGGAGCATCTCTTTCTCCGCGTGGGCGTGCACGGGCTTCTCCACATCATCGGGTACGATCACGAGACGCGCCCTCAAACGGGCGAGATGGAATCCGAGGAGAGACGTCTCCTCCTGCAACACCTGACTTCGTCGGAGGTGGAGGAACTGTTCTGAACCCCGATTCCGGTTCGGGATGCATGGGGCTCTTGCCCTGTTCCGCGATTAGATGAGTTCGGAAATCGACCTGGCCGTTTTCATCGTCTCCGCCCTTCTATTCGGCGTCCTCTCGGGCGCGCACACCGCGCTCGAACTCGTGTCCTTCCAGCAGTCGGAAAAGGACGACGACGATGATGACGACGACACGCGGTTCATCGGCCACCTCGTCGGTAGCCCCGTCTACCACTACCTCTCGATCGGCCTGGGAAGGGTCCTGGTCGTCGCTCTCCTCGTCGTCGCGGCTTCCCGTTTCGCCGGTTCACGCCTCCTCTCGGACGGCCTCTTCACCGTGGCCTTCTGGGCCTTCGTCGCCCTCGTCGTGCTCGTGCCGCTCGCCGTCGCCAAGACCCTCGCGCTGAGAAATCCCGAGAAGTACCTCGACCGCACGCGGTTCGTCATCTACCCGATCGTCTATCTCCTGTGGCCGATCGTCTACGTGGCCGTCGCCGCGCTGAAGCGGATCTCGCCGCGGGGCGTCGATCTCGTCTCGCTGCCGATCATGCCTTTCAAGAAGAGGATCGAACTCCTCGGGCACCAGAACGGCGCCGACGACAGCGACGAACGCGAGCTTGTCTCGAGCGTGTTCGATTTCGGCGACACCAAGGCGAGGGAGGTGATGGTGCCGCGCATCGACATGGTCGCGGTCAACGTGCACGCGACATCCGCGGACGCCGTGGATCTCATCATCGAGGCGGGGCACTCGAGGGTCCCCGTCTACGACGACACCATCGACAAGGTCGTCGGCGTGCTCCATGCCAAGGACGTTCTCTCCAAAGTGGTCGCGGGCGAGGAGTTCGCCATACGGGACATCATGCGCGACGCGTATTTCGTCCCCGAATCGAAGAAGATCGGCGACCTGCTCTCCGAATTCAGAAAGCGGCGGATCCACATCGCCATCGCCGTCGACGAGTACGGCGGGACCGCGGGACTCGTCACCATGGAGGACGTGCTCGAGGAACTCGTCGGGGACATACAGGACGAGTTCGACGCCGAGGAGGAATTGGTGAGAGTCGTCGACGAGGATTCCGTCGTGTGCAGCGCCCGGATGCGTCTCGACGAGCTCAACGAAACGTTCGGTATCGACCTGCCCGAAGGGGACGCGGACAGCCTCGGCGGATTTCTCTACGAGAGCATCGGCCGCGTGCCGCGGGTCGGGGAGGTGTTCGCCTCCCGCGGACTGGAGTTCCGCGTCGAGTCCGTTGTCAGGCAGAGAATAGACAAGGTTCGTATCACGGGGTTAATCTCCTTCCGCCGGAAGCCGGAGGGCGGCGCCTAGACGCCTGCGGTCTCGCGGCCCGTGGAGAACGCGCGATGAAACTCAAGAGACACTTCGTCACTGGACTCGTTGCCCTCGCCCCGACGGTGATCACAGGGTGGATCGTGTGGAAGATCTTCGTCACCGTCGACGGGTGGATCGAACCTCTCCAGAAGAAATTCCCGCTGATCGACGTTCCGGGCATCGGATTCGTCGTGGTTTTGGTTCTCATCTTCGTCGTGGGGTTTCTCGCGAGCAACCTGGTCGGCCGCCGCCTGATCGCCGGCGGAGAGGGCCTCTTCAACAGGTTGCCGCTGGTGCGCAAGATCTTCACCGCGTCGAAAGAACTCAGCGAAGTTCTCCTCGGCGGCAAGAAAGCGGTGTTCAAGCGGGTGGTGCTCATCCGATTTCCTCACCACGATTCGTGGGGACTCGGGTTCGAGATGAACGACGGAGTCTCTCAGTTCGATCACGTGCTCGGCGAGGAAAGCGTGGTCGTGTTCGTCCCCACGACGCCGAACCCCACGTCCGGATTCATGATCGTGGTCCCCAAACGCGAGTCGTTCCCCGTGGACATCAGCGTCGAGGACGCCGTCAAGATGGTCCTCTCCGGGGGAGCGTTCAAACCGCAGCCTTATCCAGCGGCGCCGTACCCGCGGTCGTCATGATTCGCAAAGACGAGGGAGTCGTGCTCAGGAGCGCCCGGAGCGGCGAGACGAGCCGGCTCGTGACCTTTCTGGGCCGGCAGAGCGGGAAGGTGCGCCTTCTCGCCAAGGGGGCGCTCACCGGGAAAAGCCCGCTCCGCGGGATGCTCGAACCGGGCAATCACGTCGAAGTCCTCTTCTACTTCCGGGAGGGACGCACACGGTACTACGTGCGGGAAGTCCACGTGCACTCGACCCTCGAGACGGAGCGGGATTCTCTCGGCCGGATGGGCGCGGCGCTCGCCGTGCTCGAGCTTCTCGACGGCGTCTGCTACTGGGAGAGTCCCGAGCCGAGGATCGTGGATCTCGTCCTCGATTATCTCGCGTGCCCCGCGCCCGAAGATCCCGTATTCCTCTTCCTCGCATTCGAGCTCAAGCTGCTCGCCGTCCTCGGCGCCATCCCCGACTTTTCCGCGTGCGCGGCGTGCGGCGGCTCTCTCGCCGAGGGCTTCTTCGACCCGGAGCAAGGGGAGTGCGCGTGCCCCCGTCACAGCGCCCCGTCGCCGCAGCGCATCGCGCTCGACGCGGATCTCACGGCGCTTCTCGTGTCCCTCGACGGCGAAGCTCTCTTTGCGGCTGCCGGACGGAAGATCGGTCCCGACTCGAGAAAACGCTTGGGGAGCGTCCTCCACTGGACGTATACTTTCCACGTACAGAATTACCGCCTTCCAGAATCTCTCAGATTGATACCGAAGGAATAGATGTCCGCGGCGCCGGAGCGGCCTCGTCGGGCGCGAGCAAGGGAGCGTTTCGTTGGCGACGACAAAACGAACGAATGTGCCGAAGTACCAGGAGCTCATCTTGAAGCTCCAGACGTTCTGGATGAACCAGGGCTGCGTGATGCTGCAGCCGTACAATTCGGAAGTCGGCGCGGGGACCTTGAACCCGGCGACGTTCTTGAGGGTGCTCGGGCCCGAGCCGTGGCGGTGCGCCTACGTCGAGCCGTCGAAGCGCCCGAAGGATGGACGCTACGGCGACAATCCGAACCGCGTTCAACAGTTCCTCCAGTACCAGGTGATCCTCAAACCGCCCCCGAGCGACATTCTCTCCATCTACATCAAGAGTCTCGAGCACATCGGGATCGATCCCGGCGAGCACGACATCCGTTTCGTCGAGGACGACTGGGAAGCGCCGACGCTCGGCGCGTCGGGTCTCGGATGGGAGGTGTGGGTCGACGGAATGGAAATCACGCAGTTCACGTATTTCCAGCAGGCGGGATCTCTCGAACTCGATCCGGTGACCGCGGAGATCACGTACGGACTGGAGCGCATCTGCCTCTTTCTGCAGAAGGTCGAATCGGTGATGGACATCGAGTGGGCAGAGGGGGTGAGCTGGGCCGAGGTGAATCGCCACGCGGAGAAGGACTTTTCCGCGTTTCATTTCGAGGCGGCCAACACGCAGCTCTACTTCGATCTCTTCGGGAGCTTCGAGAAGGAATCGGCGAGGATGCTCGAAGAGGGCCTCGTGCTCCCCGCGTACGACTACGTGATCAAGCTGTCGCACATCTTCAACATACTCGATGCTCGCGGCGCGATCAGCGTGACGGAACGAACGGGGTACATCGGACGGATACGCTCGCTCGCGAGGAAAGTCGCGATGAAGCATCTGGAGAGGCGCGAGGCCATGGGGTTTCCGCTCCTCAATGCGAAGGGGGTGAAGGGCGCATGAAAAGCTCGCCGCGCATAAAAGACGCCCGTAAGGGGGCGCGCGCGAAACCCTCGCCCCGGACGAAGGCCCGCGCGCACAGCGCGCCCGCGAAGAGGGACGTCCTCTTCGAAATCGGGTGCGAGAACCTTCCACCCGCCTCGGTCCGCCCCGCGTTCGAACAGCTGAAGAGCGACGCGGCGTCGCGGCTCGAGGAACTCCGGCTCCCCTACGAGAGCGTCTACACCACGGGCGCGCCGAGACGGCTCGTCCTCGTCGTTCGCGGCGTCGCCGCGGTTCAGACGGCGAAGACGGAGGTCGTCACCGGCCCTCCCGTGTCCAAGGCGTACGACGACAAAGGCCAGCCGACGCTCACCGCGTCGGGGTTCGCCCGCTCGCACGGGGTCCGCGTCGAGGATCTCGAGAAGATACGCACCGAGCGGGGGGAGTACGCAGGGTTTACAAAAGAGTTAACATGCGAGAAGACCGCCGTCCTTCTCAAATCTCTTCTCCCCGAACTCGCCGGCGGGCTGAAATTCCCGAACGTGATGAGGTGGGAGAAGGCGGGAACGCGTTTCGCGCGCCCCATCCGCTGGATGGTGTGCCTCTACGGAGAGACGGTGATCCCGATCGAGATCGCGGGCGTGAAAAGCGGTAACGTCACCTACGTCCAGCCCTGGCTCAAACCGGCTCGTTTCGCGGTGAGAAACGCGGATCACTACCTCGCGGCGCTCCGCCGCGCGGGGCTTCTCGTCGATCACGAGGAGCGCCGCCGCGCGATCGAGACGCTCGCCAGGCAAACCGCGGACGGAGAGGGCGTGGACGTGATCGAGGACGCAGCGCTCCTCGACGAGCTCACGTTCATGCTCGAGGCGCCGCGTGTCCTCGTGGGCGAGTTCGACAAGAAGTACCTCGGACTGCCGCCCGAAGTCGTCGCCACGGCGATGAAAGCGCACCAGAGGTACGTGGCGCTTCGCGCCAAGGGGAAGAAGCTCGTCCCGATGTTTCTCACGTTCACGGAAGGGGACGTCGGATCTCCCGCCGTCGTCCGGAAGGGGAACGAGCGGGTGTTGAGAGCGAGGCTCGAAGACGCGCTCTTCTACTGGCACGAAGATCTCAAGACGGGGATCGATGGATTATCGCGGAAGCTCGAGTCCATCGTCTTCATCGAGGGTGTAGGCACGCTCAAGGACAAAGCGGAGCGGCTCGGGACCCTCGGCCGTCTCGTCGGCGGCATGCTTCCCCCGGGCGAGAGTCCTGCCGCCGCTCTCATCGAGAGGGGCGCGCTCCTCGCGAAAGCGGATCTGGCGAGCGAGATGGTCAAGGACGGGAAGGAATTCACTCTCCTTCAAGGGCTCATCGGAAGTCACTACGCGAACGAGGCCGACGAACAGAAGGAAATCGTCACCGCGCTCGGCGAACACTATCTGCCCCGGTCGCCCGGCGACCCTCTTCCGAAGTCCCCGCTCGGCGTGGTTCTCGGAATCGCCGACCGCGTGGATACGGTGTCGGGGTGTTTTCTCGCCGGACTCATTCCGTCGGGCTCGCAGGACCCCTACGCACTGAGACGCCAGGCCATGGGACTCGTGCGCATCCTCGAGCACACGCCGACCGTCGCGATCAAACCCCTCATCGAGGCGTCCGTGGGAGGCTATGTCCGTATGGGACTGGGGGCAAAGCGGGAACCGGCGGAGGCCATTTCCCAGATCGAGGAGTTTTTCAGGGGCCGGACCGAGACATTCCTCAGAGACAAGGGCATCGCCCACGACGTCGTCGGCGCCATCTGCGCCGTCTCATGGTCGACTCCCGGGCTCGCGCTTCGCCAGGCGAGGGCCATACAGCACCTCCGGGGGAACCGGGCGTTCGAACTCCTGATCACCGGTGTAAAGAGGGTAGGGAATATTCTGTCGCGCGACATGAAGACGTACGGCGCGCCGTGGGAAGTGCTCGGAGAGGCATGGCTCGGGAGCGATGCGCCCGCCGGAGGGGCGGCCGGTGCGAGTCAGAGAAAAGGCCCGGGGCATTTCCGCTTCGACTCGGGACGCTTCGAAGACGAGGCGGAAGGACTCCTCTGCGAGGAGATCAAGAAGGCGATCCCCCGCATGATGGACGCCGACCGGGCGGGCGATTTCGGCGCGATCCTCAAGATCCTCTCCGAGTTGGGGCCGGCGATCGACCGCTATTTCGAACGCGTTCTCGTCAACTGCCCCGACGCGGTTCTCAAGGCGAACCGTCACCAGTTCCTCGCGGCCGCCTTCGCGTTGTTTGCGAGATATGCCGACTTTTCCCGTATAGTGGAGGAAGGAAAAACCCCAGCCTAGCGCGCCGGCACCCAGTGTGCGTGCCGGCGCCGTGGTCTGCCCAACGCCCCGTTTCGAGCCCTTCCGCGCCCCGCAACCCCGTTTCATCCATTGACAAGCGAGCCTCTTCTGTGGTACACTCCTGACGGTTAGGGGCAAAGGGCCGTGATTCGCGTCCGTTCGCGAGTCCACCTGAAGAATTGAAACCTGGTTGCACGGTTGCGTGCACAGTCAGCCGACCACCGTTGGTGTGAGCCTTTTACTCGACATAATAAGCGTGAACCCGACGGTTATCACTGACGCCAACCCTGGAACGTCGAGTGAGGAGGTGAGTGTGCCGGTTTCAGGACGTGCGAGAGAACTGTCTTCGGGTGTCAAA
>CAZYCB010000490.1:0-1736 GCA_964645735.1 uncultured bacterium
CACCCCGCGCAATTGCTCCGGGACATCGGACACGGGTGCATTGTCGGTGACGGTGAAATCCAAGTCCTTCGTGCTGCGCGGACTCTGGTGCGCAAAGCGAAGGCCGTTGCCACCCTTGAAAACGAAGCTCCGGCGCGAGGCAGGCTCGTCCGCCAGACAACTCAAGATGACGTACTCGGCGAACCGAACGCTGGCTTCGGGGACGCTTGCCCGATGAGTCTTCGCCCAAGTCGTGATTTCGGCGAGCGACGTCGGGTAAGAATGAGCCGCCATCAAGAGTCAACCAGTTCGGACAGCACGGAGGCCGGCACGTTGATCGAGAGGTTCCAGCGTTCGCTGTGGTCGGGGCAAAACGCAGCGTCGGCGGCCAGTTTCGCAGAACTGCCGCGAACGCTCTTTCTCGCCCAATCATCCAGGACCGGCAGAGAACAACCGAGCTGCTCCAAGAGAAAACCGACTCGTTGTCGAAGCAGTGCCTGGTCGAAGCGATTGACGTAATCGACGAGCTTGTCCGTGTTCCATGCCTCGGAAGCGCGTCTCCAAATCCGCAGTACTTCGCGGATTCCACCTGTCTTCTTCGGCGACCTGAGCGAATCGAGAATCGTGCGCTCCACGTCGGTCACATAGAAGGAACACCCCTGGACGTAGCCGATCATGTGGCCGAAGTCCCACTCGCGCTTCGTCCCGGACCAGACCACCGACGTCCCGTCAACCTTCTGCGGCGTCCGCCTCGGCGGCCTGGGTGCGTCGGTCCAGTCTTCCGGCGTCGTCCCCAGCGGCTGACGCGGTCCGTACGGGCCGGTGTCGTCGTGCTTGGTTGCGTACATTTCGCCGGGTATCACGTTGGTCAGATCGTGATAGGCCGCCGCGGTGAAATGGCTGAGCACGGCGAACGGATTCGCTTCGTGGAGGATGACCTCCTCGGGCGCCGGTAAGGTCGAGGCAAACGGAACCGTCACGCGGTACACGCCCCGAACCGCCTCAATCGGCTGAATGTCGCCGGCGTCCTGGAGCTTCCGGACCAGCGACGTGACGCGGGAGTGGTCAGGCAGCGCAAAGGAGCGTTCACGAGCAACCCGGACGTACGCGACGTGAAAACGCCAGTCCGCTACGACAATACGCCGTTCTTGCGCGAACAAATCAAGGATGTGTGACGCAATGGTGGTCCTATGCATGTTATCCAGCGGTAAAATCAATCAAACGTCCTAAGGACATTTGATTAATTTTACCATATTTTCGCGAAAAAGTCAAGTGAGCCAAAAACTATTGTGCAATGGGGGACTTTGGTCGTGAAAGAATGGCCAGTCTGCGTCGTTTCCGATTACGGCACAAGGATAATGTCCTAAGGACATTATCCTTGTGCCTTCGCATATGTCAATAGCATTTCTTGCGACGTTCCCCCATTTTTCGCCGATTTGTTTCCCGTGTAGGCCGCACCAGCAGTAAATCCTCGCCAAACACCGTCTTCCTCCGGATGAACCTGCCTCGGAAGTAGCTCTCACGGCCAGTAACACACTCTAGTAATAGAGGGGCTTCTTGGCGATGAGTTCCCCGCCGGTGCTGCCCAAGACCGATCCCGCAGCCAACGCCAGCCCATGGATTCCGATTTTCTGCGCGACCGGCTATGCTCGCCGGCTGCCAGCAAAGAAGAACCACGCAACAGCCGCCGTCAAAACGTAGACGATCACCGCCGGCTCGGGCACCGGGACCAGCGTGCGGTAGAGGGCCCGGGCGTA
>CAZYCB010000491.1:0-9592 GCA_964645735.1 uncultured bacterium
GCGAGGCCAAGAACCTGCGCCGCGAGAAGGATCTGGGGACGGCGGATGAGGAGCTGCTTCCGGAAGCCCGAGGGAAACCTGTGGGTGACGAGGTAGACGGGGAGAATGACGCCCAGAACGGGCCCGGCGACCGTCCCCGCGCGGGTCTGGCCCATCATGACGAAGAGCTGCTGTATGAAAACGTTGCTGAGAATGCAGCTGAACCCGAACAACAGCAGAAGGTAGTTGTTGAAGACCGCGAAGATGTCCAGCGGTTCCAATTCGTGGTTGCCTTTGAAATTCTCTTCCATTACCCTTGCCCTTGCGCCGTCGGCCCGGATCCTCCATTTCGCAACCCGTACTCAGTTTCGATTCTTTTGGCGTGTCGCCGCCGGGCCGCCCCGTATTCTAGAGCAAAAGCGCGGAACATCCAACAACTAGTGCGCCATGATCAAACTGGTGATATTCGACCTCGACAACACGCTCACCGATTTCATGCGGATGAAAGAAAGCGCGGTCGATGCGGCCGTCGAAGCGATGATCGATGGGGGCCTGCGCTTTCCGCCGGCCAGGATCAAAGACAAGATATACGAGATCTACGAGAAAGAGGGCATCGAGTTTCAGAGCGTCTTCGATGACGTTTTGAGAGAACTCATCGGAGAAGTTGACCACAAGATCCTCGCCGCGGGGATCGTGGCCTACCGGCGGGCGCGCGAGGCGTCGCTCGTTCTCTATCCGCACGTTCGCGTCGCCCTCTTCGAGCTGATGAAGCGCGGCATTCGGCTCGCCGTGGTGTCGGACGCTCCCCGCAAGGAGGCGTGGCTCAGGCTCTGCTATCTCCAGCTCCATCACATGTTCGATATCGTGCTGACCTTCGATGACACGGGCGAGAAGAAGCCGAGTCCGAAGCCTTTCCAGCGGGTGCTCGACCATATTCACATACGGGCCGACGAGGCGCTCATGGTGGGCGACTGGCCGGAGCGGGACATCACCGGAGCAGCAAAGCTCGGCATCACGACGGTCTTCGCCCGCTACGGGGATACGTTCGGGACGGTCGAGAGCGGCGCGAAGTACGATATCGCGGATGTCATCGACGTCGTGGAAATCGTGGACAAGTTGAACGGCGGCGGCGTTTGAGCGCGTTCCACTCGAACCCCGAGGGGCTCTCATGGATGTATTGACGAATGCGAGGATGAAGAAGATCGACGAGGAGACGATCGCCCGTTTCTGCCCGGGCCTCGAGCTCATGGAGAGGGCGGGCAAAAAAGTGACGGAGTACGTTCTCGCACGCTTCCCGGAAAAGGGGTTCAAGGCGACGATCTTCGTGGGACCGGGGAATAACGGCGGCGACGCCCTCGTCGTGGCGCGTCACCTGGGAGGCGAGGGACGCACGTGCACGGTTTTCTATCTGAACGCCCCGGAAGACTTCACCATGGACGCGCTGAAAAACTACCAGCGTCTGCAGCAAAAGGTGAGCGAGTACAGACATCTCAAGGAGATGAGCCTCACGCGGTCCGACTGGGTGAACATCATCGGAACGGAACTCGTCGGCGCCTCGGTCATCGTGGACGGCCTCTTCGGCACAGGGCTCTCCCGGCCCCTCGAAGGCCGGACGCTCGAAGTGGTCCGCATGATCAACGAGAGCGGGGTGCCCGTCGTCTCGATCGACACGCCGTCGGGAGTGAACGGCGACACGGGCGAAGTGCTCGGCGGCGCCGTGAGAGCGCACAGCACCGTCACCATGGGATATCCCAAGGTGGGACTTCTATTTCATCCGGGCAAACAATACGTCGGCCACCTCGTCGTCGCCGATCTGGGGTTTCCCGAGGAAGTCCTCCAGGTTCATTCGCTGGGGATCTACTTGAACGACCGCGTCGAGGCCGCGCGGCGGCTGCCTCCGCGCTCCGAGGCCGCGCACAAGTACGGGTGCGGGACGTCGCTCATTATCGCAGGGAGCCGTATGTACACGGGCGCGGTGCTTCTCGCATCCGAGGCGGCGCTTCGAAGCGGTTGCGGGATGGTCTACGCGGCGGTCCCCGAGAGCATTCGGAATCTCGTCGAGCCCCGGCTTCGAGAAGCGATCACCATCCCCGTACCCGAGACGCCCGACGGCACGGTCGCTCCCAGCGCGTGGCGGGCCATCGAGCCCTACCTCTCGAAAGCCGATGTCGTCATCGCGGGCCCGGGCCTCGGCCGTCACGCGGAAACGACGCGGTTCATGCGCGAGCTCGTGGAACGCTCGCCCAAACCTCTCGTCATCGACGCCGACGGTATCAGCGCCCTTGCGGGAGATCCCGGCCTGCTCAAAAACCGGAAGGTTCCCATCATGATCACACCGCACAGCGGGGAACTCTCGAAACTCGTCTCGCAGGAGATCCCGCCGGCGCCCCTCGAGAGAATCGAGGCCACGCGCGATATCGCCCGGTCGCTCGGCATCACGGTCGTTCACAAAGGCGCGCCCACCCTCATCGCGACGGCGGGGGGCGAGGTCTGGATCAATTACTACGGAACGTCGGCTCTCGCGACGGCGGGTACAGGCGACGTGCTCACAGGGTTCGTCGGGGGCTTCGCCGCGCAGGGCGCGGAACCGCTCGACGCCGCGTGCGCGGGGTGCTACCTGCACGGCCGCTCCGGGGAAGCCGCTGCCCGGGCTCGCGGTGTCCGCGGCGTGATCGCAGGGGATCTTCTCGATTATATGGGAGAACCGCTTCTCGAACTCGAAGCAGCCGCTCGAGGAAAGCTGTAGCGTTCTCACAACCTCGTCTGTGAAGGAAGGTGTTGCGCTCATGCGTCAGAGAACCGCCAGCGAAGTCATCGAATTCGCCCGCGACCACAAGGCCGTCGTGGTGGACGTGAAGTTCCTCGATTTTCCGGGGACGTGGCAGCATTTCAGCGTGCCGGCCGAAGCGCTCACCGAGGAATCGTTTCAGGATGGGTTCGGCTTCGACGGCTCGAGCATACGCGGCTGGCGGAACATCAACGAGAGCGACATGCTCGTCATCCCCGATCCGGCGACGGCCTTCATGGATCCGTTCATGAAGGAGCCCACACTCTCCGTCGTCGGCGACGTGTTCGACCCCATCACGCGCGAGCGCTACGAGAGGGATCCCCGGGGCGTGGGGCTTCGCGCGGAGACCTATCTCAAGACCACGGGGATCGCGGACAAGTCGTGTTTCGGCCCCGAGGCGGAGTTCTTCGTCTTCGACGACGTGAGGTTCGATCAAAGGGAGAACCTGGGGTACTACTACATCGACTCGCAGGAGGGGAGCTGGAACACGGGACGCGAGGAAAACCCCAACCTCGCGTACAAGCCCCGGTACAAAGAGGGATACTTCCCAGTGCCGCCGACGGACGCGTTGCAGGACCTGCGCTCCGAGATGATGCTCACGCTCATCGGGCTCGGCTGCGAGATCGAGGCACAGCACCACGAGGTGGCCACGGGGGGACAGTCCGAGATCGACATCAAGTTCGACACGCTCACTCGCATGGGCGACAAGCTCATGCTCTACAAGTACGTCGTACGGAACGTCGCGCACAAGCACGGGAAAACGGTCACGTTCATGGCCAAGCCGCTCTTCAAGGACAACGGCTCGGGCATGCACATCCACATCAGTTTGTGGAAAGGCGAGAAGCCGCTCTTCGCCGGAAACGGCTACGCGGGCCTCTCCGGCATGGCGCTCAACTTCATCGGGGGCATTCTCAAACACGCGCCCGCGGTGTGCGCGTTCACGAACCCCACGACCAACTCGTACAAACGGCTCGTTCCGGGCTTCGAGGCGCCGGTGAACCTCGCCTACTCCCAGCGCAACCGGAGCGCCGCCATCCGCATACCGATGTACTCGCCCTCGCCCAAAGCCAAACGGGTCGAGTTCCGCTGCCCGGACCCGATGTGCAACCCGTACCTCGCGTTTTCCGCGGTGCTGATGGCGGGCTTGGACGGTATCGAGAACCGGATCGATCCGGGCGAGCCGCTCGACAAGAACATCTACGATTTGCCGCCCGCCGAGCTGTCCAAGATCACCAAGGCCCCGGCATCGCTCAACGATGCGCTCGCCGCCCTGGAGAACGATCACGACTTCTTGTTGAAAGGGGACGTGTTCACGGAGGACGTCATACAAACGTGGATCCAGTACAAGATGGAACGCGAGATCGTCCCCCTCTCGCAGCGCCCGCATCCGTACGAGTTCTTCCTGTACTACGACGCCTAGCGGGTCCGCTCGGAGCCGCGACAGAGCGGGTTGGAGAACGGTGAGTCTGCAAACCGGCGGCGGAACGGTTCCATGATTCCACCCAAAGACAAACACACGGACCCGGCGGGAAAGCTCTTCGTCGACGTGCCTCTCTACGAGGACGGCAAGCCGATCGACAGAGACCGTTTTCTCGCCCTTTCACGAAGCTACATTACGCTCCTCAAGGAAAACCTCCTCGCGCTCCGTACCAAGCAAGCCGTGGGGCGTTCCTACGTCCGTGCGTACACGGCGATCGTCGACGCGATCGTCGGTCTGCTTTTTCAAAGGGCCCTACAGGAGCACGACGCGAGCCCGGATAAGACCGAAATCGCGATCATCGGATTGGGCGGTTACGGACGGGTGGAGCTGAGCCCTTATTCGGACGTGGACATCGTCGTTCTCTGCCGGCGCAAAGGGGCGCTCGTGAAGCAAATCGCCGAATCGTTCATCCAGCTGATGTGGGATGTCGGCTTCGAGACCGGTCATTCCGTTCAATCTCTCGTGGAGAGCGAGGGCGCGCTCGCCAAACACATGGACGCGCGGACGGGGCTCTTCGAAAGCCGCTGGATCACGGGGTCGGCGGCGATCGGGCGCGAGGCGAGGCGCCAGAGGGCCAGGTTCATGAAGACGGACCGCGAGGCCTTCGTCGCGCGCAAAATCGAAGACGCAGAGGTGCGCCACGAGAAGTACGGAAGGAGCTACCAGCTCATCGAGCCCAACGTGAAGCTGAGCCCCGGCGGGATGAGAGATTTTCAAACGCTCGTGTGGCTCGGCCTCGTGCTCGGGGGGGAGAGCGGGCTCGCGTCGCTGAGGGAGAAGGGGCTCCTTCTCGCCGGCGAGGCGGAAGCGCTCGAGGAAGCCTACGAATTCCTGCTCACCGTTCGCGTCGAGCTCCACGTGTGCTCGGAGTCCAAACAGGACCAGCTCACCATACGGATGCAGAAGACGATCACCGACCGCCTCGGCTACCGCGACAGGGGGCCTCATCTCGCCGTCGAACTCTTTATGAAGGACTACTACACGCACACGCGAACGATCTACCGCATCGCGAGGGACATCATCGAGGAGCTCCGGTACGGCGACAACACGCGCCTGATCCTTCGCCGCAAGGAGACCGCGCGGGTCAAAGGGAGGCTCGCCGTCCGCATCGACGGAAAGCGCCTCAAGCGAGATCCGCTCTATGTCTTCTCCCTCCAGAAGGAAAAAGGTCTCGAGCTCGACCGTTCGCTCCGGCGGCGCCTCGAAGAGACGCTGGCCGCCGATCTCTCGGGAAAGGCGGAGCGCAGCCGCATGCGGCGCGACTTTCCGGACTTCGTCACGGACTCGAAAAACCTCACGCGCTCGCTCCGCGCGATGCACGAAACCGGCTTCCTCGGCGTCGTCATTCCCGAATACACGCTCCTCACGAGCCTCAAGCGCTACGATCTGTATCACCACTTCACCGTCGACGAGCACAGCTTCCAGGTCGTCCGGTGTCTCGAGGAGCTCGGGGAGTCCGTGTCGAAGCACTCCGACGCCCTGGCCCGAATCTACTCCGAGATCGCCGACAAGCAAACGCTCCACCTCGCCGCGCTCCTCCACGACATCGGAAAGGTGGAAGGCCGCGGGCACGCCAAGAGAGGCGCGGCGCTCGCGCGAAAGATCCTCGGCCGCATGTCCGTCGGAGAAGCCACGACAGAGGCGGTGGCGAACCTCATCGACATCCATCTCCTCATGGGGCACTACAGCCAGCGCCGCGATCCTACCGATATCGACACGCTCCGTTCTTTTTGCTCGCGCGTGAAGTCGAGGACGGTTCTCAAACAGCTCCTGCTCCTGACGTACGCCGATCTCAAGGCGACCTCTCCCCACGCGTGGACGGAATGGAAGCGCGCGCTGCTGTGGGGACTCTATTTGAGGGCGTATCATTTTCTGGCCGTAAAGGAGAAAAAGCCGGACACGGTCTACAAGACGCGAAAAACGGCGATCCTCCGGGGATTTCGAAAAGGGGCGGCGCGGGAAAAAGTGCTCGCGCATCTCGACCTCCTTCCCGGGCGGTACCTCCTCACCATGAAAGCGTCGCAGGTCCGCCGCCACATGGAGCTGATTCGCCGCCTGCAAGGGAAGACGGTCGCGGTCGACTGGAAGGGCGGACGTCTCGCGACGGAAATCTGTTTCTGCACGCACGACAAGCCGTTCAGGCTCTCGCAGCTCTGCGGTGTGCTCACGCTCAACGACTGCAACATTCTATACGCGAACGCCTTCACCAGGACGGACGGGATCGTGGTCGACGTGTTCTACGTCGAGGATATCAGCGGAACGCTGCCGGTGGACGAGGAGCGGATCCACAAGATTCGCGGCGGCCTCGAGCGGATTTTCGAGGGCAAGCTCGATATCCATGCCGCTCTCGAGAAACATGCGGCCAAATGGAGGCGGAAAAAACAGGCACCGATTCCCGTATCGGTCCGCGTGGAGTTCCACAACGACATCTCCCCCGACGTGACCATCATCGACATCTTCGCCGCGGACGAACCCGGCCTTCTCTTCAAGATAACGAAAGCGCTTTCCGATGAGGGGCTGACGATTCACAGAGCGAGGATCTCGACGGAGGCGCAGAAGGCGATCGACTCGTTCGACGTTCAGGACACCGGCGGGGAAAAGATCTCGAGCGTGACGAGGCTCCAGCGGATCCGAAGCCGTATCGAGGAAGAGCTGGGGGGGTAACAGGCGGTCGGTCATCCCCCGGTGCGCCGGGCCCGCTCCGCGACGGACGGGGGTGGATCGCACGTTCTGATCCCGCGCAGACCGCTAGATCTTCTTACGCAATTCCCCGACGAATTTCTCGTAGCACTCCCGCGCATCTCGCTTGGCCCGGGCGATTCTCTCCGCAACGCCGCCCTCATGAACGATCCCCAGGAGCTCGAACGTCCGGTCGAGATACGCGGCGATCTTCTTCTCTTTCTGCAGCGTGTTGGGAGTCGAGAACCCCTGAAGCTCGAGGAGAAAGTCGATCGTGTGATAAAGCTCGAACGCTTTTTCCATCGTATCCCGGTCGGTGCTGCTGAGAAGACCGGCCGAGACGAGCCTCCCGAGGCGCTCGGATGTGCCCGCGTGGAGAGGCAGCTCCGCGCCGGAGTGCGCGAGTCCGATGGCAGTGAGGTACTCGATGTCGTAGCGGCCCCCGGGGGAGCGTTTGGTCTCGAAAAGGTCCGTGCCCTTGTGGCCCACGCTCTCGAGCTGGCGTCTCATATCCGTGAGGGCGTTGAGGCGCTCCGCGCTGACGGGCGCCGCGATCACACCGCGCAGCGCCTCGAAGAACGCTTCCGATACGCGATCATCTCCCCACCAATGGGCGCACTTGGACATCGCCACGTGTTCCCAGGGAGCCATTCGCGCGGTGAAGTAGCGTTTGTACGTCTCGAGATCCTGAACGAGAGGCGCATTGGCTCCTTCTCCTCTCAAGCGAAAGTCGATTTTGAGAAGCCCGCCGTCCGAGAAGATACGGTTGAGGAGAAAGATCCGCTGCGTGATCTCCTGTATCTCTCGGTCACGCGTCACGACGACGAGGTCCGCGTCGCTCCCCATACGGGGTTCGCCCACGCCGAACGATCCGAGCGCCAGGATGGCGACGCCGTTCGAGTCCGCGACGGTGTGGTCGCAGACCGTGCACAGCATTTCTCTCACGGTCGCGGTGAGCGTTTTCGACATCGTCTTCGGAAACGACCCCGTCCGGTCATCGATGACCCACGCGGCGAGAAGCCTCTCGTCGAGAAACGCCCTCAGGTTCTTCTGCAGCTGTTCGGTCGCCGCCCTGTTCGGGTTGTCGGCGACCGCGGCGAGGGCGGCCCATTCCGGCGCGGGCGCGGCGACGAGCCACTCGGGATCCTCCATCAGCATGTCGATGACGTCGGGGCGAACGCAGAGTTTCGCGGTGAGCGCCGACGAGACGCCGGTCAGATTCCGCACGAGAAGCCGTGCTCCAGGGGCTTCGGCGAGCAGACCGTAGAATCCGCTTTCGCTCCTCGTCGCCTCGGAGAGCCTGGCGAAGTTCGCGAGAGTCACGTTGGGATCGCCTGTGGCCGAACAGTCGTCGAGAAAAGACGGCAGGAGTCTCTGAAAAGACGATCGTGTGGTGCGGTCGACGAGGCGGGGAAAGGATCCATACGCGAGGGTGTGGAGAACGGAGAGAGCCCGCTTGGGATCCTCGAATCCGTACCGCCCGAGAAACTCTCCGGCGGCATCCTCGTCGCCGGGGAGGAGGGAGAGAAGCGCCGCTTCGGGCATGCCGTGGCCCGCGAAGAAGCTCTCGCTCAGGAGCCGGATCCTGTTGAGATGAGCGGCGAGAGTCGAGAGAAGGGACTCGCAGGTGTACCGGCCCAGAGGCCCCTGCGACACGCGTCTCGCGAGGAGTTCGATCTCTTCGTGCGACTCGGGTATCGAATGCGTCTTGATCTGATGCATCATCTGCAGACGGTGTTCCACGAGCCTGAAAAACAGGTACGCCCGCGTCATCGTCTCCATCTCGGTCTTTTTGATCAGCTTGGCCTTGTACGCCCTCCGGATGCCTTCGAGCGTGTGGGGGACGCGGAGTTCGGGCGCGCGAGCCGCGTGGAGAAGCTGGAGCGTCTGGACGATGAACTCGATATCGCGTATGCCGCCTTCCATGAGCTTGATGTTGAACGCCTTCTCCCTGTCGGAGATGCTGTCGCGTATGCGGGCCCGCATCGAGGCGATGTCCTCTATGGGAGAGAGCGACACCGACGGATTGCCCAGGAGTCCCGAGACATACGTCATGAACTCCTCGCCGACGTGCGCGTCCCCCGCGATGACGCGCGCCTTGAGCATCGCCTGGAACTCCCACGGTTTCCCCCGGCTCTCGTAGTAGATCCTCATCGCGGTGAGAGAGTTGACGAGTGGCCCGGAGGCGCCGTCGGGACGAAGGCGCAGATCCGTGCGGTAAAAATAACCTTCGGATGTCGCCGTGGAGAGCGCCTCTGTCAACCGTGTTCCGAGCGCGGTGTAGAACGCCGCCCATCGTTCGTCGGCGTCACGGCAGATGTAGATGAGATCGATGTCGGAGCTGTAGTTGAGCTCATTCCCACCGAGCTTCCCGAAGGCGAGCACGCAAAAACGGCTCTCCGGGTCCCCAGCGGATTCGGGGATCCTTCCTGCGGCCCTCAGCCTGCCCCAGACCCTGCCAAGGGCCGCCCTCACCATCACGTCGGCCAGGGTCGAGAGGTCCGCCACGACCTCCTGCGGGGAGGCGCCCAGGCACAGGTCGCGGGTCCCGATCCTGAGGATCTCCCTGCGCCTGAAACGGCGAAGCCGGTTGAGCCATTCCGGATGGCTCCTGCAGACCCCGGCCAAATGCCTCAGCTCCTCTTCCATGTCCTGCCCGTCTCTCA
>CAZYCB010000492.1:0-2481 GCA_964645735.1 uncultured bacterium
GCGAAGCTCATGTCCATCACGGAGGCGGGGTGACCTTCAGCGGCGGCGAGGTTGATCAGCCGTCCTTCACCGAGGACGTTGATCCTCCTTCCGTTCCGAAGGGTGAATTCCTCGACGAACTTGCGGACGATCTTCCGCCGCGTGGCGGCATTGGCGAGCGCCTCCAGATCGAGCTCGACGTTGAAGTGGCCGCTGTTCGCCACGATCGCGCCGTCCTTCATCTGTTCGAAGTGTTCGAGCCTGAGAACCGAGATATTTCCGGTCAGCGTGACGAAGACGTCCCCGATCTTGGCCGCCTCCGCGGCGGGCATGACGATGAAGCCGTCCATCACCGCTTCGATCGCCTTGACGGGGTCGACTTCCAGAACGATAACGTGAGCCCCCATTCCGCGCGCGCGCATCGCCACTCCCCGTCCGCACCACCCGTACCCGGCGACGACGAAGTTCGCCCCGGCGAGCAGAATGTTCGTCGCGCGAACGATCCCGTCCACCGTGCTCTGCCCGGTGCCGTAACGGTTGTCGAAGAAGTGCTTCGTGAGAGCGTCGTTCACCGCGATGATCGGGTACTTGAGGACACCGGCCTTCTGCATGCTTCTCAGACGGATCACTCCCGTCGTCGTCTCCTCCGTCCCTCCGAATATCTTCTGGAGGACGTCTTCACGCTCGCTGTGAAGAGTGGAAACCAGGTCCGCGCCGTCGTCCATCGTGATCTGAGGGTTCGTGTCGAGGACGTTATGGATATGACCGTAGTACGTTTCGTTGTTTTCTCCCGTGATGGCGAACACGGGTACCTGAAAATCGGCGATGAGGCTCGCCGCCACATCGTCCTGTGTCGACAGGGGATTCGACGCGCAAAGAGCCAGCTCCGCACCCCCCGCCTTGAGCGTTCTCATGAGATTCGCCGTTTCCGTCGTCACGTGCAGGCACGCCGCGATCCGGATTCCCGCCAGCGGCTTCTCCTTCTCGAAGCGGCTTCGAATCGAGCGCAGCACCGGCATGCGGTCGTCCGCCCAGAGGATCCTGTCCTTCCCAACCGGCGCGAGCCCGATGTCCTTGCAGTCGTATTTCATCCTTTTCCTTCCTTGGGTTCGATAACGCGCCTCGCCGTCAGCCGATGTGTTGTTTGAGCTTGTCGACGTGATCGCACTTCTCCCAGCTGAAGCTGTCTTCCTCCCTGCCGAAGTGCCCGTACGCCGCGGTCTGCCGGTAGATGGGCCGTCTGAGCTTGAGCCTTTCGATGATGCCGTCCGGCGTAAGGTCGAAAACCTTTCGTATGATCTCCGTGAGCTTCAAGTCCTCGACCTTTCCGGTGCCGCGCGTGTCCACCATGATCGACACGGGCTCGGGTTCTCCTATGGCATAGGCGATCTGGATCTCGCAGATCCTGGCCAGTCCCGCTGCGACCACGTTCTTGGCGATGTGCCGCGCGGCGTACGACCCGCTCCGGTCCACCTTCGAAGGGTCCTTGCCCGAGAACGCGCCGCCGCCGTGGCTGCCGACGCCCCCGTACGTGTCGACAATGATCTTCCGGCCGGTGAGTCCGCTGTCCGCCTTCGGACCGCCCTCGACGAACCTTCCCGTCGGATTGACGAAGAGGACGTAGTTTTCGTCGCGGTTCATGCCGTACTTCTCCAGAATGGGTTTCACGACGTGCTTGCGGACGTCCTGCCGGATGTCCTCGATGGATGCGTCAGCGCCATGCTGCGCCGACACGACCACCGTGTGAACCCTCTTCGGCGTGTCGCCGTCGTACTCGATCGTCACCTGCGTCTTTCCGTCCGGCCGCAGGTACGGCATGTGCTTGCCCTCCTTGCGAACCTGGGCGAGCCTCCAGGCGAGCTGGTGAGCGAGGAATATGGGAAGAGGCATCAACACGGGCGTTTCGGTGCACGCGTAGCCGAACATCATCCCCTGGTCCCCGGCGCCGTGTTTGCCGATGACACCCAGGCGGATATCGGGCGATTGTTCGTCGATCGACGTTATGACCGCGCATGTCTGATAATCGAACCCGAAGCTCGCGTCGGTGTATCCGACGTCCTTGATCACCTGTCTGGCGATGCTCGGTATATCCACATAGGCATCCGTCGTTATCTGACCGGCGACGAAAGCCACCCCGGTGGCCACCATCGTTTCGCACGCCACTTTTCCGTGCGGGTCCTTCGCCAGGACGGCGTCGAGCACGCCGTCCGATATCTGGTCAGCGACCTTGTCGGGGTGCCCTTCCGTAACGGATTCGGATGTGAAAAGTCGTCGCGCAGTCATTCTTTCCTCCTTCGAGAAATCGCAATCGAATAAATCCCCGCCTAATCGAATATCACTTCGCTCGAATCGCCGATGTTGAGATGCTCGAATCCTCCGCGGACCACCGCCTGCGAACCAATGATGCTCCCCTGGAGGAGGCAGTTGCAAACGTTCGAGCCCTGGTCGAGAACGGAATCCCGAATGATCGAGTTCTCGACCGTCGAACCCGACGCGATCGAC
>CAZYCB010000493.1:0-7506 GCA_964645735.1 uncultured bacterium
AACGGAGTAATGGTTCCTCACGAGCACCCGGCCTCCGGCTAGTGTGGGCACGGGCACCTCGGAGACCTCCATCTCACCGGTCTTGAGATTCTGCGTCAGTTGCAGCATCCTCTGAATTTCTCCTCAGTTTGTTCACGATGAATTTCGATTTGCCCGACTGCATGACTTCGATGTGATCGGTTTTGATGACCTCGATCTTCATTTCGCCGAAGCAGACCTCTTGCAGGGACTCTTTCAGCAAGCGTGCACACCTGCGAAAACTCGCCTCGTCCGCATCCACGTACACCTTGAGCGCCGCGGGCTCGTCCTGAACGATCTGAGCCTTGCGGACCCCGGTGATGTCCTGGTGCATGAAAGCGAGCGAGATGACGCCGGGCGCGAGCCTCCGTCCCGACGGAGTGATGACCCAATCGAGCTGCCTCGTAATGACCGGCGACATCGCCGGGAGCGTCCTGCCGCACTCGCATTGGAGCGTAGGTTCGGCCTTGATGATGTCGCCGATCCCGTATCGAATGAGAGGCATGACCTTGTTCGTGAGAGTCGTCACCAGTCCCGGCTGCTTATTCTCCATGATCCCGAACTGCCCCTCGAGAAAACCGTCCACGATCGCGAGGTGGTAGGTCCCTTTCTCGCACTGCGCCGCGGAAATCACCCTCTCGGCAGAACCGTAGACGCCCCTGAAGTCCGTTTGGAAAACTCGCCTGACGATCTTCTCCTTGTTCGCGTACATCGGTTCGCTCGAGTAGAGTATGCTCTTGGGCTTCCACTGAACCTTCCACCCTCTCTCCTCCAGGTAGCTGCAGAGGATTTCGAGCGACGAGGGATACCCCTGTATGAAGGCGGGCTTCCTCGCGTTCAACAACTCCCCCATCCTCACGGCCGTATCGGGGCTCAAGTGAAAACTCGATAGATAGATTCTCCTGTCGAGGTGGGATACGATCCAGGGCTTCTTGGGGTTCTTGACGCGGAGCGGGATGATCGGGTCTCCCACGAGGCGCGCGATCCAGTCGCCGTCCTCGTAGCCCGCCCATTCGGTCCTCCTCCACCACAACGCGTCCCCCAAAGCCTCGGTCTCTTCGTCCATATGCACGAAAAACGGCGTCCCGGTCGTGCCGGACGTCCTCAGAATCTGGTGCTTTCCCCGGCCGGCGGAGAGAAACGCCTCCGGCTCCTTGTTGATATCGTCCTTGTTGATAGGCGGCAGCTCTCCGAGAATCTCGAAGATATCCGTGCGGTCCATCTTGCCGAGGAGAGAAGAGAACTGCCCGTAGAACGGCACGTTCTTAATGGCGAAGGAAAGGATATCCTTGAGCCTCTCCCGCACGAGGCTGATCTGAGCGTCTCGATCGAGCCTTTCCGTATGCTCGACCTGCTGAAGTATTCTACTCCACTCCCGATACCTGAGCCTGTTCTTCACGCCGTAGACATTGATACCCACGGCTTTCAGAAACTGGGGGGAATAATCATAAATCTTTTTGGCTACGCCCATTGCCGCCTCTCGCGCCGCCCGTGCGGTCCGCACCCCCGCGCTGACGCTCGATCTCGTACCGCGTCAGAGCGAAGAACATCCACGCTTGGCTCCACCGCATGTAATCGATGCGGTTCGTGTACCATCTCGTTTTCTGATAGTAGAAGTAGTGTCTATCATCGTCCCACATCGTATCAACGCATTTCTCGATTAGCCGAAGCGCCTTGTCAGGCTGCCCTAACGTTGCGAACGTGTCGATCCCCTGGGCGAAGTTGTGGATGTCGATGGGATAAAGCGCCGAGTCGTAGTACTTCGGCGTCATGTCCGCCGTGAAATGATGGCGTACGTGATAATCGAGTCCCGAATCGATGCTCCGCCGCCACATCTCATCCGGCACGTAGCGATCGACCTCATGGAGAGCGACCAGGTTGAATCCGGTGTGAAAGTTGTCCACCCACTGGTGATGGGGACGATCTCCGTACACCCAGGATCCGTCTCCTCGCTGCGAATGCACCGTGTGCCGGGCGGCCTTGACGGCGAATTCCTCGTGTCTGTCCCTGCCCGTATGGGAGAAGAGCCTTGCGAAAAACGCGGCGCCCATCAGATTCACGTTGTGGACGAGTCCCCCCTCGCCCGGGACGTAGCCGAAAATTATCTCGTCCGCGGACTCGCTGAGGATCAGTTCCTCTTCGATGAACTTCCCGATCTGGAGAACGTAGTCCAGCCATGCCGCCTCTTTCTCCGCGTCGTACAGATCGAGGAACGCCTGCCCCACGGCGGCGGAGACGACAATGTTCGGCGTGAATGCCGGCACCGTGATGCCCCAGCCCCTCGCCTCCCAAACGAAGTTGTATCCGGCACAGAAGTAGCTCCGGTCCTGCGCCCTCTGCGCCACGATCCTGTCTGCGAGAGCGCGCGCCGTCTCGAGGAATTCTTCGCGGCCCGTGAGCGCCCTCAGATTGACGAGCCCCCGCACGAGGAGCGCCAACCCCTTCGGGTTCGCGCTCGCGGGAACGCCGGCGAGAGCGCGGAGATTGACCGGGGACCTCTTGAAGAGCTGAATCCAGGCCAGACGCAGCGCCTTGGATTTGAAGAAGGGGGAGCGCCTGAAGACCGTGCTATTCAGTCCATCGTAGGGATCGAAGCCCTCGAAGTCCTTTTCCTTCAGGGCCAGGTAGTGACTGTACAAGAGTTGCGTTATATCCATCTCGAATCGCGGCTTGCCTGAATCCTGCGGGCCGGGCAGGGGGAACCGTCGTCACAACTATAACACAATTAAGGCATTGTAACTCTTTTGTCGATTGGATAGAATCGCGAAATTGAGCCGTGTGGGCCGGTTGGCCGTCTGTCGTCCGCCTCGTTCGCGCCGTACTGTGGTCGATTCGTATGGACACGAGTAACAATAATCAGGCCAATCCCGCCTCCAAAACCCCGGACCCCGCGACCGCGGCCTCGTCCGATCTGAACGCTTCGCTGACCTCCGTCGCCAAGGGCGCCACGATCATCTTCGGCGGCCTGATCGCCGGCAACTTCCTGGGCATGGTGAACCAGATGATCCTGGGACGGGTCCTGGGACCCGAGGACTATGGGCTCTTCAATCTTTCGATGAGCGTGGTGATGATCGCGGGGACCGTCTGCGTTTTCGGGTTCTTCGGATCGCTTCCCCGCTTCATCCCTTTCCATCTCAAGAAAAACGAGAGAAACGTCGTCCGGAGCGTCATCGACTTCGCTTCTCTCTTTAGCCTCTGCGTTGGGATTCTCCTGGCGGTCGCCCTTTATCTCCTGTCGGACCGTATCGCAGTAGCCATCTTCCACGACCCGAGATTGGCGCCGGCGCTCAAGATATTCTCGTTCGCCATTCCGCTCCACGGGATGCAGCAAGTCGCCCAGGGCGCCATACGAGGATTCAAGGCCGCTAAATACGAAGCCCTGGTATTTCACATCGGCGCCAGGATAGTGACGATATCCGGCTTTCTGCTTTCTCTCTTTTTCGTACAAAGACTGTACGGAGCCATCGTCGCATTCATCGCTGGAATTCTGGCCACCACGATCTACGCTCTCTGGCTCATCCGCAAAAGAATATTCACCGACTACCTGAAACACGTCCGGGTGCCCGTCGGCCGCAACTTTCTTTCCTTTACCTGGCCTCTGGCCCTCACCGGCTTCGTCTACCTCTTCGTGACCAAGACCGACAAGCTGATGCTCGGCTACTTCTTGACCTCCAAGGACGTGGGCATCTACGCGCCGGCCGCTTTGGTCGCGAGTCTGCTCGACTTTGTGAACAACGCCTTCAAGTACAGATTCCTCCCGACGGCGTCGGAGTTCTTCTCGAAGAACGACATGATCGGCCTGGAGCCCCTCTACAAGTCCACGTCCAGGTGGAGCTTCATGGTCGTCTTCCCGATCTTCCTCGTCATCCTCATCTTTCCGAAGGAGATATTGACGCTCCTCTACGGCAGCCAATACACGGCGGGATATCTGGCTCTCATCGTACTTTCCCTGGGGATCGCCGTGAACGATTTTTCCGGCACGTCCGCCAACATACTGGTGGCAGGGGGCCGCACGAGATTGAACCTTCTGTGCGAGATCATCGCGGCCGTGACCAACGTTGTCCTCAACATCCTCTTGATTCCGGCCTTCGGCATCGTCGGCGCCGCCATCGCTACAGCCATGTCATACGTGACGAGGAACATATCGTCGCTCTCCTTCTGTTACATGTCCTACCGCATGCATCCTTATAGCAGGAAGTACTTCAACATCGTTGCGTCCGGCCTCGCGGCGGCCGCTATAGTTTTCATCCTGAAACGCTATTCTCCGTTTCCATGGTGGGCGACCATGGGTATGCTCGGCGTCCTCTTCGTCGTTTGCTATATCGCCGCAATCTTATTGAGCCGGGGTTTGGAAAAAAGCGACCTCGTTGTCGTCGAGGCCATCGAAAGGAAAACGGGCAAGAAACTCGATTTTCTCAAGAAATTCGTCGGGTAGGCATCTCGCGGAGGAACCGCGGCATCCGTTGTCGATCCGTCTTCGAGAATATCGATCATGGGGAAGCGTCATGGAGCTGCTGAAGTACTTTTCTCGGTCAATGCTGGACGTCATGCTGCCCGCCCGAATGGGCAAGCTGAAGGAATTGACCGCGAGCGAGTACTCTTCCGCCGAGGCCCTGGCGCGCCAGCAAGACGCCCGATTCCTCCGTCTCGTCGAGCACGCCAAGGCGAACGTCCCGTACTACAGAGACGCGCTGGACGGTATCGAGGTGCGATCCCTCCGCGACATCGCGCAGATCCCCTTCTTGACGAAGAAAACCATACAGACAAACATGGGACGCTTGAAGGCCACAAACCTTCCCCCCGGGAGATTCGTCCCGAATACCACAGGGGGGTCCACCGGCGAGAAGCTCGAGCTGTACAGCGACACGAACGCCCATTCCGCCGCGTTCATCTTGAGGGGAAACGCGTGGACGGGGTGGGAGCCCGGAGAGAAGCAGCTCCAGCTCTGGGGAGAGAGCCAGGATTTGCCGGCGGCGCGCGGCGTATACAAGAAATTCGTGCAGCAATTCGTGCACAGGAACATCATTTTGTCCTCGTACCGCATGAACGACGAGAACATGCTCGACTACCGGCGGATCATCAACCGGCACAGACCTCAGCTCATCACCGGCTACACCTCCGCCCTCTTGCTCTTCTCGAAATTCCTCGCGGACAAGAGGCTCGACATCCATTCCCCGAAGGGCATCATCGGGTCCGCCGAAACGCTGCGGGAGGATCACCGGAAGATCATCGAATCGGCGTTTCGCTGCAAGCTCCTCAACCGCTACGGCTGCCGGGAGCTCGGAAACATCGCCCAGGAATGCCGCGAGCAGAGAGGGCTTCACATACACGCGGAGCATGCCGTCGTGGAAGTCGTCGACGAGAACGGCCGGCAGTGCACGCCGGGGGAGACCGGAGAAATCGTTCTCACGGGGCTCGACAACTATGCTTTCCCTCTCATTCGATACAAGGTCGGGGATATCGGCGTCCTCTCGGATAGAACGTGCGAGTGCGGGCGCGGGCTCCCCATGCTCGAGAGCGTCGAAGGACGGGTGTGGGACATCATCGTCGGCGCCAATGGCAACAAACTCGTCGGAACGTTCTGGCTCGTGGAAGGCGTGAGGGGGATACGCGAATATCAGGTAATCCAGGAACGTTACGGAAGCCTCGTCATCAAGCTGGCCGTCGATCGCGCGTTCGGCGACGACGACAAACGCCTGCTCCTCGAGCATGTCAGGGAGAGATGCGGCGACGATATGAGAGTCGAGCTCCAGATGCTGGACAGCATTCCTCTGACAGAAGGGGGAAAGCGGAGATTCATCATCTCCCACGTGTCTCCCTTCGTGGAACGACAGGGACAATGAACATCGGACTCATCATCGGCCAGATCCAGAAGATCGGGGGGATGGAAAAACAGGCCGCCCTCCTCGCCCGCGAACTCGAGCGGCGGGGCCACGACGTGGTTCTGTTCATCTCTGGCCCCAAAACGAGCCGCGACAGGACCGACCTCCTCGGTCTCGAGGCGCTGACGCGAAGAAATCTGCATCACAAGCGGTATTCGACGCAACTGAGCCGATGGCTGCTGCGGCGCCACTGCACACGGAGCGGAATAACCCACCTCATCGCCTTCAACGTGGAAAACGCCGAGATCGCCGTCTCGGCGAAATCCGGATGCAAGATCGCCATGAGCGTGAGGGGGACACGGTTCGCGCGCGACCCCCTGCTCGCTAAGAGATACGCGGATGCCGCTTCACACTGCGACTTCCTCATCACCAACAGCGAGACCACGACGGATCTCCTCCAGCAGGCGTCGATAGCGGACAAAAACCGGGTCACGGTCATCCACAACGGCATCGATTTGCCGGATTTTCAGCTTTCGCCGAAGGGCAAACTGATACTCTATGTGGGCTCCTTGAAAGAAGTCAAAGATCCCATGACTTTCGTGAAGGCGTGTCATGACGTCATCCGGACGGACGACGGCGTGCGCGTCACCATGGCCGGCGATGGGAATATGAGGCCTGCGATCGAGAAGTACGTCGGAGCCAACGGCCTCGAGCGGCACTTCACGCTGACGGGCGAAATACCCTACGACAGGATTCCCTACCGGGAGACGTCCGTGTTCGTGAATTCCTCCATAAGAGAGTCGAGCTGCAACAGCCTCCTCGAGGCGCTCTCCTTCGGAATTCCCGTTGTCGCTACCGCGAATTCAGGCAATAGCGACATCCTCGCGCAGCTCAACGGCCACAAGCTGGTTCCCATCTCGAATGTCGATGAGATGACTAAGGCGATTCATTCGCTGCTCGACCTGGATTCGGATAAGAGACTGGTAATTTTCAAAGAATCGAGAGAACTCATACGCGCGCACTACTCTGTCGCCAAGATGGTCGACGACACCATCGCGTCGTTCTTGAGTCTCTGAACGGAGCCTTGCGATGATCTCGATCATGTTCCACTCGGCCGGGCTGAACAACCTGAAATGGCGTTCCCCGCACATCTCCGAGCCGCTTGATATCCTCAAGGACAAACTCGCCGTCATACGGGAAGAGGGCTACACGAGCCTATCGCTACGCGAAGCGGCCGAGCGCATCGGCGAGAAGCGCGACCGCCTCGTTCATCTCACCTTCGACGACGGCTATCTCGACAACTGGGTCCACGTCTATCCCCTTCTCAAGGAGTACGGCCTCAAGGCGACGATATTCGTGTCCGCCGAGTTCGCCGATCCGAGAGACATCGTGCGGGAGCACCCGCTGTCGTTCGAGAGAAAACACGATGCCACCCAGTGCTGCGCCGGCTTTCTCTCCTACCACGAAATGAGAGAGATGGAGGCGGCGGGACTCGTCGAGATCCAGTCCCACGCCCTCACGCACACCTGGTACTTCAAAGGACCCAAGATCGTCGACTTCTGGCATCCCGGAGCGGCAACACGGCCGTTGGGGCCGGTGTGGATGTTGTGGAACAAATTCCCCGAGCAGAAACCGTTCTACCTCGTCGAGGCCGGCGAGCTCGAGC
>CAZYCB010000494.1:0-2406 GCA_964645735.1 uncultured bacterium
CGGTGACGACGTTCGACATCGGGTACGAGCTCAGATGCGCGGACCCCATTCCCATGGACATGGAATACACGAGGGACCTCGGGTACTGCGCCGCGCAGTTCATCATCAACGGCGGGAGCGCGGCGGTCGTCGCGATCGTCAACGGCCACTTCAGACCCCTGTATTTCAAAGACATGGTCGACCCCACCACCGGCCGCACGCGCGTTCGGATGGTCGACGTCGGGTCCGAGTACTATCACATCGCGCGCCGTTACATGATTCGTTTGAACAAGACTGATTTCACAGACAGGAAGGAACTCGCCAAGTACGCCGCAATCTGCGGGATCACTCCCGAGCAGTTCTTCGACGAGTTCCACCACCTCGTCGAGAACAACCTGCTCTACACCAGCCAGGATCAGGACGACCAGCATTCTTCCGGAATCGATAAGATCAAGGTGCCCTTCTGACCGGTTCTCGACGAATGGCCGTCGCAGCCTCGCGCGACTTCGCTCGTGCGCGATAACCCGCTGTAAATCGAGAAGCCCTGCCGCCGAGTCCGAAGAAGACTCGACGACAGGGCTTTTTCAATGGCGGGAAACACGAATCACTTCAGAAGTATCATCTTTTTCGTGAGCACCCTGTCGGACGTCTTGAGGCGGTAGAAGTAGATTCCGCTCGCCACGCGGCCGCCGTTCGAGCTCCTCCCATCCCAGAAAACCTCGTTCACCCCCGCCGGCTGAACCGCATCGACGAGCGTCGCAACCGTCCGGCCGGCGGCGTCGTATACGGCGAGCACGACGTGCGTCGGCCGCGGCAGCGAGAAAGCGATCCGTGTGCTCGGATTGAACGGGTTGGGCGTGTTTTGCATGAGTCCGAGCTCGTACGCCGCGCTCTTCGCCTCGATCTTCTGAGACACGATCGCGGCCCCTCCCTCGAGCACGACGGCAAGAACGTACTCGTACTCCGCCCCGGGGACGACCGTTTCGTCGAGGAAGGCACGGACAGCGGGCGCGATGAGCGCGCCGTCCCCGAGCGCCGTCTCGGTATTCGATCTCTTCTCGAGCCGGGTGATCCTGAACCCTTCGATGGCCTCATCGGACCAGATGTCCCACGTGAGTTCGATCCCTTTCTCCGTCGTTCGCGCATCGAACGCCTGGACGAAAACGGGAACGATTCTTCTCACCTGGAAAGCGTTTTCGAGCACCGCCTCCTGACCGTCGGGGTTGCGAACCACGACGTCGTAAACGCCCTTGGAAAGCGTGCTCACGTCGACGACGCCGGCGAGCTTCGCCTTGCCGATCCATCCGACCGTCGTCGCTGCATGTTCGTTCATCGCGTCGTCCCTGAGAAGAAACGTCGCACCGTAGACGAACCCCGTCCCGAGAAGAGCCGTGATGGTCACCTGACCGCCGTCGTGATCCGTGTACCCTAAGTTCGGCGCGATCGACGACGCGGTGGGCGCGAAGTACCCCGCCCGCATACGGGCCGTCATCGTGGGGTTAGAACCGCTGATGCTTGTGACGTAGACGTTCGTCGGATACCCGATGAGGCTCAGGCTCGCCGGCGCCGTATCATTTCTGAACTCTGTATTGGACGCAGTCCCTGGGAAAATATCGCCCCCGTCACCACGACCCACCCCGATCAGGAGCTGGTCCAGGTTGTCCGCTTCCTCGAGCATCATTCCGCGAGAAACGATGTTCGTGTCGCCACCGGTGTCGCCCAGACCGCCTGGAGCCATCACGTCATGCTCGACGTGGTAGATCGCGAGCCCTTCTCCGTGGAGGGCCTGATCGAAGTTCGCTCCGTTCGTGTTCCGGTTCTCCACGAGGAAGTACTCCTTCACCGGGTTCTTCGCCCGGTCGTAGCGCCATCCATCCTCGTACTGCTCGAACCCCGTGGAATAGGATACACCGCCACCTGTGACGGACACGTTGTCGAACTTGAACGGACCGTTCGTTCCCGAGTTGTACCCGGTGTCCGGAGGGAAATAGTCCTCATCGGAGAAGGCCATGTCCGAAGTGAACTGAAAAACGAGGGTATATTTCGTCGCGCCGCTTCCGCTGAGATTCGGGGTGAGGTCGATGTTCGCGTGTCCGATTCCCAGATCGGTGTATGAGGCAACGGTGTCCACGGTCCCATTCACGATGATCTTCACGTAAGCGAAATCGAAGTCGGGCTCGCAGTGGTGCGCGAAGTCATACTGCAGGTTGACCGGGTTCACCCCGTTGTACGAGAACTCACGCTCGACCGCCTCGTCCCACGAATTGCCGTATCCAGCTCCCCCAGGCCAGTGCCTGGCGGCCGCCTCGTCCGTGGTGAGGCCGCAGTGCATCGAGTACACCCCGGACATGGGATTGAAGGATTTCCGGCTGAACTTTTCCTCCACGACATCGAGCTTGAAGGCCTCGGCGTTCACTTCGGAGTTGT
>CAZYCB010000495.1:0-1647 GCA_964645735.1 uncultured bacterium
TTCGCAGTGTATGCAGTGCGTTGGGGGGCGGGATTGTCGCATCGGAGATGAAGTCGACGGGGAGTTTTGCTAAGGAGGTGGCCGCGTGACCGAGGAAATCACATCGCAGAGGCTCGACACGGAGCGTTTCGTCGACGCGAAGGTGAAGGATATCAAGTCGAAGGTCGGGGAGGGCACGGCGATCAACGCGCTCTCGGGAGGGGTGGATTCGTCCGTGGTGACGATGATGGGACATCGGGCGCTCGACAAGCGGCTGAGGACCGTCTTCATCGAAAACGGTCTCATGCGCGAGGGGGAGCCCCAGCAGGTGGCGGATGCGTTCAGGAAGCTCGGCGTTGCCGTAGAAGTCGTGGATGCCCGGGACGAGTTCTTTTCCGCGCTCGAGGGGATCACGGACCCGGAAGAGAAGCGCGAAGCGATCACGCAGACGTTCTACAAGAAGGTGTTCGGCCGCATCGTGAAGGAGAGCAGTGCGAAGTTTCTTCTCCAGGGCACGATCCTCACGGACGTCGACGAGACGGTGGCGGGCATCAAACGGCAGCACAACGTGTTCGAGCAGCTGGGAATCGACCCTCGCGAGGCGTTCGGTTACGGCATACTCGAGCCTCTGATCGAGCTGCGCAAGGACGGTGTGAGAAAAGTGGGCAAGGCGCTCGGGCTTCCGGCAGAGCTGTTCGACCGCATTCCTTTCCCGGGGCCGGCGCTATCGGCGCGCGTGATCGGAGAGGTGACGAGGGAGAGAATCGATACCGTTCGAAAGGCGACAACGGTTGTCGAGCGAGCGCTGAAGGGGATGGGGGCATTCCAGTACATGGCGATCCTCCACGAGGACCGCGTGACCGGCATGCGGGGCGGCAAACGGGAGTTCGGCCAGCAGATCGAAGTGCGGTGCTGGAACAGTATTGACGCGAGGACCGCGACGCCGACCCGTTTGTCGTTCGACGTTCTCGAGGAACTCGCTCGCGAAATCATACGGGAAGTGCCGGGCATCGTGAGCGTCACATACAACATTGCGTCTAAACCTCCATCGACGATCGAAGCGGTGTAGTCATGGTCGTACGCCTGATCCTCGGTGTTGGTTGTGTGATCATGGGCGTGTTGTCCCTGTCAGGGATGTTCGTGCGCGGCGGCACGACGGAACGGCTAATGGTGGGATTCGGTTGGATCCTCATCGGTGTGGGGTGGCTCATCCGGTGCTACCTCGAAAAGAAGAGATCCGGTTCAGGACACGGACGGGGACCGGAAGACGACGGTGAACGCTGATGGACGCACCGCGCTCGAGCGGCAGTCCGTGGCTTTCGATACCCGCTGCGGACTACGAGGGGCACATGAACCACCCCGCCGTGCGCCAGACCGAGTTCTTGAACGGCGTGTTCCAGAACGTCCTCGATAGTTTTCGTCCGGGAGCTGTCGCTATCCCTGGCTGCTCGACGGGAAACGGTTTCGAGCACATCGACACGAACGTCACACGATCCGTCATCGCGATCGATATCAACCCGGAATACCTCCGTGTTCTCGACGGCCGTTTCGGCAAAAGGATCTCCGGGTTGAGAACGCTGTGCGCGGACATGGCGGCGTGCGATCTGGACCACGGGTCGATAGATCTGGTTCATTGCGCGCTCGTTCTCGAGTACACGGACCCCGAAA
>CAZYCB010000496.1:0-5474 GCA_964645735.1 uncultured bacterium
CGACACCTCGTCCTCCGAAATGGCGGTGCACGTCGGTGCGGTATCGGCGGATCATCTCAACAAGATCAGTTCGCGCGGGATGTCGCTGATGGCCGGTTCGCCGGTCATCGGAGTGCTTCTGCCGGGGACGAGCTTCGGATTGCCGTCGCTCGAATTCGCGCCGGCCCGCGCCATGGTGGAAAGCGGGATGGCCGTCGCCATCGCCACGGACTTCAACCCGGGGAGTTCCCCCAGCGAGTCCATGCCGATGATGATCGCGATCGCCTGTTCGCACATGAGGCTCTCGCCGGCGGAAGCGATCGCCGCGGCGACGTACAACCCGGCGTTCGCTGTGGGACGCGAGCGCGAGGTGGGGAGTCTCGAAGCGGGGAAGCGTGCCGATTTTCTGATACTCGACTGCGAGGATTACCGGGAGATCCCCTACCGGTTCGGGATCAATCCGGTCGCAAGGGTATTCATCCAGGGACGGGAGTGGACCGGGAATCTGCGACAAACGTAGCGCGCTCCGCGGGGAAGAGCTGGAAGAACTGTGAGCAAACCGAACAACTCTCGGAAAAAAGCGCTCGACTACGCGAAGAAACGCCAGTGGGACAAGGCGCTCGACGAATTCACGCGTCTGGTGGAAATCGAGCAGCACAACCCGAACCTCTTCAACGAAATCGGCGACATCCATCTCAAACTGGGCAACAAGCACGAGGCGTTCAAACGCTACCACGAGGCGATCGATGCGTACGCCAAGGTGGGGCTGAACAACAACGCCGTCGCCGTCTGCAAGAAGATCCTCAGACTCAACCCCCATGACGGCGTCGTGTACGGCAAGATGGCCACTCTGAGACAGCGGCAGGGTTTTGCACGCGAAGCCGCCGCGTACTCGGTGACATTCCTCGACAGGGTCCTCGAGGCCGACGATCAGTCCGGGGAACACCAGGCGCTTGTCGTGGCGATCGCAGGTATGAACGAGGCCACTCCGGACGTTCTCGAACGGGCGGCGAAGTACCTCGTCCGCTGCGAAGCCAACGCGGAGGCCGGAATCGTTCTCGAGAGACTCGAGAAGCACTACGCCGCGCACGGAGCGGCTGCTGACCGGGACCGCGTCCGGACGACGATGGGTTCGATCAATCACGTTCCGAGTTCGGCCGCCGCGCCCGTCCAGCCGCAGAAGCTCGATACGGTGGAATCTCACGGCCAACATTCCGAAGGTGGAGCGGAGACAGCTTTCGGCGGGACGGTTCCCGCGCACATACGGAGGGGCGAGAACCAGGACGCAGCGGACTTCGGTCTCGTCGACGTGGGGAACCCGAACAAATCGGTGCCTTCGACACCGGCTGGCACTGCCCAAACCGTCGAGTCCCGAATAGCTCACTCTTCCGCTCCAGCGGCCGGCGGGCAGTCGTTGGAACCCGACCCTTCCGTCGTCGAAAAGGATCGTTCGACGCACGCACGACCGGACTCGCCGCGCGTTCCATCGGTTTCCGTGTCGTGTCCCGAGGAGGAGTGCGACGCCGGGGGCAAGGAGTACGTGATACCGGAGGAAGACATCACGGGCGCGCCCACGCACGATTTCAAGGATCTCTTCGCCGACGACGCGAGCGACGGAGCGGAAGCGGGATGTGCCGACGAAACGGCCGGCAGGTCCGCGTCCGACGTCAAGGCCGATGTCGAAGCAGACGACCACCGCAGCCGCTACGACCTCGGCATGGCGTATCTCGAGATGGGACTCTTTCCCGAGGCGGTGCGCGAGTTCCAGGTCGCCGCGAACTCGCCGACATACCGCATTCGCAGCCTCGAGATGATCGGATGCTGTTTCATCAGCCAGAATCAGCCCAAACTCGCCATCAAACAACTCGAGAAAGGGCTTGCGCTAGTGGACAACGATGACTACTTGGCTCTCGGCATCAAGTACAGCCTCGCCCTCGCCTACGAGATGTCCGGCGAGGTCGGCAAAGCCAAAGCGATGTTCGAGGACGTCTACGTCGTCGACGTCACCTTCAAAGACGTCCAGGAAAAAGTCAGGAAATACGCGTCCTGACCACCGTATCCCGCCGATCGCCCATCGGAAACGCCACCGTCATCGGTATTGACGAACACGCACGCATGGACTACCATTCGGCGATTCCGGACGCTGTCACCCAGCGGACACGCGGCCGTGAATCGGCGTGACGGATCAGCGAACGGACGACATCGCGCGCTTCCGGCGTGGCCGTACCCTCGACCACCCGATCTCCTCCCAATGCATCGAACTCGGAGAACACTTCTGGCCAGCCTGCTCGTCGCGGTTGCCGTATCGCTGGGTTTTGCCTTGTCGGGCGTGCCGAACATCGAACTGGTGACGGTCACCGTGTTCATCTCGGGTTTCCTCCTGGGGCCGGCAATCGGAGCCGGAGTCGGAGCCGTCGCCGCGGTGCTCTTTTCGACGTTCAACCCCCTGGGGGCGGCGTTGCCGCCGCTCGTCGCGGCCCAGGCCCTGGGGCAGGCGATCGCGGGTCTCTCAGGCGCGGTTGCGGGTCCCATGATCGTTCATCGAAGGCGGCGGCTCATGGCAGCCGTCGCAGCGGGAGGAACAGGGTTCGTGATTACCGTCCTCTACGATGTGTTGACGAACGCCGGCGCGTGGGCGACCATGGCGGGGGAAAGCTCGTTCGACGCTCTCGTGAAGTTTATCGTGGCGGGAACGCTCCTCGCTGGAGTCCACGTCGTCTGGAACACGATGGTGTTCGCAGTCGTGCTCGCGCCGTCGCTTCGCGTGCTCGAAGCATACCGGAGGGAGTTGACGACAAGATGACTGCGTGCGCGTGGCGCACCGTCTCCGTCACGGTTTTCGCCTGGGTCGTCCTGTGCGCCTGGCCGGGCGCGGCCGCCGGCGCGGGAGCCCAGACCGATTCCACCGGAGCCGCCGGGCAGGTGCAAACGGATTCCACGAGGGTCCTCCAGCGAGTGCAGTCGGATTCCACGAATGTCCTCCATCACGCACGGCCGGATTCCATCGCCGCCGTAGAGAGCGCGAAGACAAAACCGCGTTCGGCGGACACACCGCTTCACGCCGGATTTGCCGACACACTCAAGAGCGGCGAGTTCCGGTCGCGTCACGCGTTCTCGCTCGGTCATTTTTTCGAAATGTGGCCTGGATTTATATTGGGCCGTCGCGGTCCCATAGGCGCTGATGCGGAATTCTCGAAATACGGCATCGGACGGGGCAGGGGCGTGCTCTACTTGGGAAATGTACCGCTCAACGACCCGCAGGACGACCGGATTCCCCTCGCTCTCGTTCCCACGACACTCGTCGGAGAAATCGTGGAGGGCGCCGCACGCGGACCGTTTCTCCCGGAGAGATCGAACATCGAAGGTTCGTACCGTATCGACGAGCCCGCTGCGCCTGTGGACAGGCCCGTCGTCGCGATCGAACTCGGTACGGGCGACCGGGGACTTCGCCAACGCCGGGCGAGGTTCTCGACAATGGCGGGAACGATCGGCATCGATTTCGAGCTGGACGAACTGCGCAACGACGGTTACTCGTTCGACGCGCGGGGCGTCGTTCAAGGCTCCGGCTACGGGCGATCCACGATGCGTTCTCAAGGGGGGAACGTAAGAGGCGAACTTCCCGGGGGTGCGGGTTACCTGTTTTCGTTCCGCCGATTCACCAGCACCTTCGACGGCGATCTGAACGGGCCGGATAACGAACAGCGTCGCGACGGTCATCTCGCGGTGATGCGAACCTCGTTCGCCGGTGTGGATCTTTCGGTCTTCGAGCGAAGCCACGAGATGTCGGTTCCGGATTCGGCTACGAGCAACAACACGGCCGGCGTGTATGTATCGGTTCCCGTGAGGCTCTCCGACGACATCGGCCTCACGATCGGCGCGGGGTACGAAGACATCCATTCGCGGCAGCGAATGGGCGATGAGGAGTCCCGGCCGAGGCTTCAGAAGGCGCACTTCGGACTCGCGGCCGACGCGGCCCTGCCGGCGGGCGTCATCGCGGTCGTCGAAGCAAACGCATCCCACAGTTTCGACATGTCGACGGGGTGGGGCGCAGGAGTCACGGTCGGGCGCAGATGGAATTCGGCGAACGAGGCGTCCGTGTCATTCAAGCGCCGGTTTCGCATGCCGAATCTCGGCGAGCTGTTCCAGCCGCGGCACGATGTCACGATGGATCCTTCACTCGAGCTCGCCGGCAACCGCTACGTCAAGCCCGAGGCGGCGATCGAGGCCAGCGCGCAGTGGGCCGCTCGTGTCGGCGGCCTGACCAATGCGATCGGAGCGACGGCGCTCCGCGTTCAAGACCCCATTCTGTACGATTCCGTGACTGGGGAAGGGAGCCTCAGTATCGCGCAGAACGGCGTCGACGAGGATCTCGTCGTGTTCGCTGAGCGAGCCGGTTTTCAGCGCTCCGTTGTCGGCGTGCTCTTCGAGCTTGGGGGGTCTGTCGAATACACGCCGAGCGACAGAGAGCGTTTCTTTTCGTCCGTGCCCGAGTACCGTGCCACGGCGTGCGCCGCCGTGGGGAGTGATTTTTTCAGAAAGACGAGCGGGTTCCGGCTGAGCGCCGAGTACCAGCACGGCGGAGAGCGAAAAGCGGGGTCCGCCAATTCGCTCCCCGCGTACGACGTGGTCAATGTCAAGCTGGTCGTGAGGCTCATCGACGCGCATCTCTACGTTCAGTGGCTCAACGTGACGGACGCGAAGTACCAGACGGTGTGGCCGTACCTGATGACGCCGAAAACGTTCGTTTACGGCGTGGAGTGGACGATCTTCGACTGACCCGGTGCGCGTCGCGCGTCGCCGGTTCGTTTCGTGGTGATGGGAAGTGGAGGTGTGGTGATGCGACGAATCGTTGGCGCGTTGATTCTCTTCGTTGTAACCGTGTTCCCGAAGGTTGACGACATTTCACACGGCTGGATCCCCGTCCGGCAGGCGGAGTCGCCTCCGACCTCCGGTTCTCCTACCGTGTCCCTTTCTCCAGCGACAGCCGTTTCTTCTCCAACGCCGGCCCCCCGCGACTCGTCCCGCGGTACCCGCGTGCGTACGCGCCGGGACCGCACGCGCGAGGCCATACCATCCGAATACCGCAGAGATCCCCTTTTGTTTCTCTCCAGAGCCCCCGCGGACTCGCTGGTTCTCCTTCCCGGCATTGGTCCGGTACTTGCAGAACGGATCGCGGGTGCCCGGACCGGCAAGAGGTCATTCACCCGCTGGGATGACCTCCTTGGAATCAAAGGCATAGGACCAAAAACAATCGAGCGATTGAAGAAGCTTGCCGACGGTGCAAAATCGCATTGAGCGGCTCGCGTAGCGAGGCCTCGTTTCGCGTTTTGCACGCCCCGCATTGCGGGGTAAGAAACGGATCGCACGCCCGTTGGGCGCTTTCGGGCGGGGGCGGAGGGTTTCCGTCGGGGACGGGGACAAGCGCCCATCGCGGCCGGCGTGGCATAACTCTTGCGGAATTCGCGCATTCCGACTTCGGGCGGGCGGGGTCGCCC
>CAZYCB010000497.1:0-2333 GCA_964645735.1 uncultured bacterium
ATTCCCTCACGCGGGCGACGACTTGGGAGACGCTCTTGCCAAGCGAATCGCCTCGCGCGCGGGCGAGCTCGCGCGCGAGTCTTTCGGTATCGAAAGGCTCCCTGTGCGCGTTGAACGTATAGACCAGGCCGTCCGAGTTTAGGTACACGCGATCGCCCTGTCTGAGATGGAGCAGCTGCTCCTCGAATCCCGGTTCGGCGACGATTCCGACCGGAAATCCACGCGATGTGTGAACCAGCGATTTCCCGTCCCGAGCCACGATCACGGGAGCGGGATGGCCCGCGGTGACAAAACGAAATTCGCGGGAGCGGGTGTCCAACACCCCGTAGACCATCGTGAAGTACTGCCCCGTTGCAGGATCCATCGGAAACTGGCTGTTCAGACGCTCCGCCACATCGAGCGCGGAGAGGCGCACCTCCGTGCGATCCGCCCCCCCACTTTCTTCGACCGCTCCCTGGTCACCGCTGAAAGAATGGAGCCAGTGAGTGAGCGCGGATGACAACAACGACGCCTGTACGCCATGGCCGCTGACATCGATGACGTAGAAACCCAAGCGGTGATCGTCGAAGGTGATCACGTTGAGCGTGTCGCCCGCGAGCTCGTCGCAAGGGATTAGCTCCCAGGCGATTCGGACGCCTTCCGCCGACGGGTTCCGCGGGGGCAGATAACTCCGTTGTACCGACGCAGCCGTTTCGAGATCCCGTTTCATCCGGTGGTTGACTTCTTCGAGCTCCGCCTTGGCCCGCCTGAGCGCCTCCTCGGCGTTTCTTCGAACGGTGACATCGGATTGGACACCGATGAAGTGAGTGATCACACCCTTGTCGTTGCGCACCGGGGTGATTGAAAGGCGGTTCCAGAACGGCGTCCCGTCGATGCGGTAGTTCAGTATCTCCACGACGCTTTCGCGGCCTTCACGTATCGCGCGGCGGATTTCGTCCGTCGTCGCAGGGTCCGTGTCCGGTCCCTGTAGAAATCTGCAGTTACGACCCCTAACCCCTTCGGCGGAATAACCGGTGAGTTGTTCGAAACCTCTGTTGGCGTAGATGAGCGGGCAATCGAACTGGGTGGCATCGGCGATCGTGATCCCCTCAGCGGCTTCGGCGAGGGCGCGATCCTTCAGAGCGAGTTCATCCTCGACGCGCCGTCCTTCGAATGTGCTCTGAGAAGTCTCGGACACTGGCGACTTCCGGTCCTTATCGGCCATCGCGGACACTCCCTGATGAACGGCCAGTTCGCAGCAGCGGCGTATTCTTCTGCCGCTTCTGTCAAATGCGGCAAGTCTTTGAGAGTCGGGCGTACCGTCACTATAGTCAAACCCACGCGTGAGCGATACCGCAAAAGGGGATCTGCCGGGTCTTACGGTTGGGCCCGGGACGCGACCATCCGTTCGACCACGTAGTGTCCGAGAACTCGGTCGGGCTATGCCGCTTTCCGATGGTAGTGCTTGAGAAGCCCGCCCAAGCGGTCCCGAGCCTTGTGGTCCAGATGCTTCAGTTGGTCCTGGATCCGTGCGTACCCCCAGCTCGGGTTCTACTCGGCCATCCGGACGATCAGCTCGCGAATCTCCTTCATGACGCCCCATGCCGGGCGTACCAAACGAAGAGGCGGGCCGCCGGGCGGCCCGCCTCTCTCTGTCGAACTTCGAACGCTACCGGCCTGCGCCGCGACATGCGCTGCCGGAGGTCCTAGTCTGAAGCTCCCAAGGATTCCATTTCGGCCTTGGACGGCGGCGCTTCCTGAGGATCGTTCACCTCGACGAGCGCGTCGAGCGCGGCCTTGTCAAACTGCGTCCCGTTGATCGTGAGCGTGAAGCCATGCGGGATCAGCACGCGGTTGATGACGTGGATCACGCCGTTCGTCGCCAGAACATCGGCAGTCGTCACGCGCGAGAAGTTGACCCAGACATTTCCGAACCACTTCACGATCGCGATCTGGCTCCCCTGGAGCGTCGCGACGCGCTGGTAGAATCTGAGGTCCTTCGATAGAACGCGGCCGCTCACGACGTGGTACAGAAGGAGCTCCTGCAGCTTCGTCTTGTTCTCCGGCAGCAACAACGCCGAGACGAGCTCCGACGGAAGCTTGCCGAACGCCTCATCGGTTGGTGCGAAGACGGTGAGCGGACCGTCGCCGCGAAGAGCGTCGACGAGCTCGGCGGCCTGCGCCGCGGCCACGAGCGTGTTGAACACGCCGGCGCCGATCGCGGTGTCGACGATGTCGGCCGTCGGCTCATCCGGCTCCAGCTCGAAGCCCTTCGGGATGAGGACCTCGTTGATGACGTGGATCACGCCGTTCGTCGCGAGAACGTTCGCGGTCGTGACGCGGGCGTTGTTCAC
>CAZYCB010000498.1:0-5715 GCA_964645735.1 uncultured bacterium
CGGTGCCGAGTTCGTCGAGGACCTCGCGTTTCGTCGAGAGCCCCGCGAACACGGCGGAATCGACATTCGCTTCGGCGGCGAGCGCCCCGGCGATTTGCGCATGGGTGAAACCTTCGGGTATCGTCACGGAAATCCTCAGCACGTCCCCCGACACGAACTTCTGGAGTATTTCTCTCGCCGTTTGGCCCGGCGCGAGCCGGTACGTGCCCGCCTTCACACGCGTGTCCCATCCGCGAAGCCACGCATAGATCTCCAAGCCGTAGGGGTGTTCCACGAGATGACGCGAGCCGAGACGAGCCGCGACCGACGAGAAGGACTCCCCCGCCTCGATCGCGAAGAGCGTCGGCGGACCGCCGCTGGCGCGAACGGGGGGCCGGGAATACACGGCGTGGTAGAGGGACGCGCCGCAAACCGCTCCGGCGAGAACGAGACCTGCAATCCACGTCAAGCGAACCCGCGAACTCAATCGGATCTCCTCCGGTACTCGAGGTAACTCTGAAGAATGATGACGGCGGCGAGTTTGTCGACCGTCTTCTTCGGCGCCCGCTGCCCGCGCAAAACCCGCTTGGCCTCCTCGCTCGAAAAGCGCTCGTCCCACAGCGTCACCGTCAGGCCGAGCCGCTCCCCGAGAAGAGCGGCGAACCGCGACGCCCTCTTCGCCGATTCTCCTTCGTGCCCGGCGAGCGCCACGGGGTGACCTACGACGATCTCCTGGACGTCGAAACGTTCGACGAGCCCTCTGACGTAGTCGACCACGTCGATGCCGCCGCTCGCGTCGAACGTCTCGAGTCCCTGGGCGGTGATCCCGAGAGGATCGCTCACCGCAAACCCGAAACGCCGTTCACCCGGATCGATTCCCAGTATACGCATAGAGGACCCCGCACGAACCATGCCGATTCTCGGCCCCGGCGGCTGCGCCCGAGGGCCGCGAGGCGCGCTACTCCCTCTTCAGCGCCACGAGCGTCAGATCGTCCATGTTCGCCCCTTCCTGGGCGAACTTCTCCACTTCCGAGATTATGCTCGAGCAGAGTTCTCCGGCGCTTCGCGATCCGTCGCGCTCGAGCACTCGCTTCAACCGGTCCGTACCGAAATTCTCGCCGCTCGCCGCCGGGGCGTCGGTGATCCCGTCGGTGTAGAGCACAACCGTCCCGCCCGGCGGAATCCGGCAGGTGTACTCCTCGTAGGGAAAGCTCTCGATGCAGCCTGCCACAATTCCGCTCTCGCCGATTTGCTGTACGCCGTCCGGAGAAACGAGGAACGGAAATTCGTGCCCGGCGTTTGAGTACCTCATCACCCCGTCTTCGAGGTTCACGACGCCGTAGAAGAGCGTCGCGAATTCCTCCGGCGAGGTGCTGTCGTAGAGAAGCGTGTTGATCCTGCCGACCATCGCCGCGGGCGTTTTCCTGGCGTCCGCGTTCGAATGCACGGCTGCGTGCAGCGTGGCCATGAGCAGCGACGCCGGAATGCCTTTCCCCGAAACGTCGGCGACAACGATGATGAGGGCGTTCCCGTCGACAACGTCGAAATCGTAGTAGTCCCCTCCCACGTGCCGGCTCGGCGTCGTCGACGCGCTGAGTTCGAACCCCGGTATCGCCGGCGAGCACGGGGGCAGAAGCCGCGACTGGATTCGGCGCGCGATCTCGAGTTCTTCTTCGATGAGCTTCTTCTCGACGTTTTCGCGCAGCAGCCGTATGTTGTCGAGCGCCACGCCGATCTGGTTCGAGATGACGGAGAGCTGCGCGAGCTCCCCTGAACTATACCTCAACCCGTAGGTCTTCTCGCCGAGCGAGACGAACTCGGCGCACCTGTGCTCCCTGAGAATAGGAACGAGAACTTCGTCGCTTGCGATGAGCGCCGCGGCCTCCGCGCGCCGTCCTTGCGCCCGTTCTTTCTCGCTCGGCTTCGAGGATTTCTCCTCCGGACGATCGTCGCCGAGGAGCCGTCCTTTTTCCGCGGACTTGAAAAGATCCTGCTTCGTCACCGGCTCTCCGATCCTCTCGAGGAGCTCCGCGATCCGCCCCGCCCGTGCCGAATCGTCGGCGAAGACAAGCGTGACGGAGGAGGCGTCGAGGATCGCCTCGAATTCCGAGCGGAGCAGCGCCTCGAGTTCCTCCTCGTCGCCGGCGCCCGAGATCTTTCCCGCCAGCTCCTTGAACCTCACCTGCAGATCGTCCCGTCCTCTGAGAAGGGCCTGCTCGAGCAGCTCCTCGATCCGGAAGAGCATCGGCTGAAACGCGATGATCGCGAGGATAATGAAGCCCGTTTCGAACGCGTCCTTGCTCACCATGCTGTACTGGCCGAAGTAGTTGCTGACAGGCTTCACCACGAACAAGTAGCTCACTGCGAACACGACCGCGGCTGCCCCGTAGAGGAGGCTCTTGCGGGCGACGTACTTGATCCCGAGAAACTGCTGCTTGACCACCGCGTACGCGACGCATCCGCCCCCCGCGACGAGCGAGAAATTGACCAGGGCGAGGCTCGCGTTCTCGGCCCCCGCACGCCCCGCGACCTTCGCCAGAATGTACCCCGCAATGCTCACCACGAGTCCGGCGAGCACCGTCTTGAGCTGCCGCGCGATCCGGGGGTTCGGCTGGTTCTGGAGGCTCCTCGAAACGAAAAACAGCGCGATGCCGGCGTAGGACACGTTCACGAGGAGGAAGAGCGGCTTGTGGAGCTTGACGAGCGCGCCGAGCGCGATCGAGATCATGTTCCCCGTACCCGAGAGCGAAACGGTCCGCTCGCCGATGGACACCTGTTTCTGCGCAGGGAGGTGTCTCGCAGCGTCGACGATGTCCTTGAACATGCCCTCGCCCACGATGATCGTGATGACGTGAGCGATGTACGGTGCGTAGATGAGGAGCCCCGCGACCGCCACCCGCTGGAGCAGACGGTTCTCCCGCGGAAAAGAGAGGGAGAAGAGCAGGAGCGACGGAAAGTAGAACTCCCACAGATAGCCGAAATTGTCCACCATCGACCGGTAGACGACGGCGTCCTCCTTCAGCGTACCTTGCAGGATGATGCTCGTGGCGCTCAGGACCGGCCCCAGCCCCGCGAAGAAAAGCATGAGAGCCGTCGCGCGCGTGGGAGTGCTCGAGCTCCCCGTACGGAGGATCGTGAGCCCCAGCAAGAAGATGGAAACTCCGCCGACGAGATATACAACGGAGAGCAGAAGAGTATACGATGCACCCATTTGGCTTGACCCGACGCCTGGCAGGAGTAACGCGGTCCGCTATATCACGATCATACGCAGCGAAGGCACCGCGGGTTCCGCGGGGATCCGTATGTTTCGCACGCCCTTCGGCACTGGAGAGCCGGCCGTCACGCCTTGGCTTTCGAAGAGGGGGATACGGTCCGTCCGCACACTTTCGTCAATTCGACGCAGAGACCGGTTTTGGGATCGAACGAAAATTTGACCTCGTCCGCGAAGGCTTTCATGATAATGATCCCGCGGCCTCGTTCGCTGAGTGTGTCTGGGGGGGACGAGTCGGACAGGAATTTGTCGAAATCGAAGCCCTCGCCCTCGTCATGGACGCGGCCGACGATTTTGTTCTCGTTCAGCTCCACAACGACCCGGACCTTCTTGTCCTTCGAGTACTTGTTTCCATGTTCGATCGCGTTGGTGCAGGCCTCGACGAGGGCAGTGCTGAAATCATCGATCCATCTCTGGGCGCACGAGAACTCCCGCGCAAGATCTTGGAAGGCCGCGTCAACCGCGCCCAAGTACCTGAAATCGCTGGGAATGACGAGTTCCAAGATTTTCTGGGAACCGGGCATCCATTCACCTACTCGACGAGTCTAAACGGCGCTTCGCTTCCGCAGGTGCTCCGCCGCGTCCGCTTCTTCTTCGAACGCGTGGAAGAGCAGATTCAGTTTCGTCACGTACAGGATGCTGTCGATCCTGTCCCCCACGTTGCAGAGCACGAGATCTCCGCCCGCCTTCCGCACCGTCGTGTATCCGCTGATCAGGATCCCGAGCCCGGTCGAGTTGATCCACTCGACCTTCTTCAAGTTGACGATGATGTTTTTCTTTCCGTCCTGTATGAGATCCTTGAAGAGTTTGCGAAACTGCTCGGCCTCGGGCCCCCCGGTCAGCTTCCCCTGGAGTTCCAGAACCACTGCGCCGGAAAGCTCTCTTTGGTTCACTTTCACGTCACTGCCTCCTCGGGGCTCGGCCCGCGTTCGCCGGCACGGTCGATCAGCCAACCCTCCTGGCTGCTCGCTCGAGGTACTTTGCGGCTTCGTCCTCGTCGGCCACGATCTTGAAGATCTGATCGAGCCGCAGGACGTTGAAAACCTGCTGCGGCCTCTCCCCGACGTGAGCGATGACGAAATCTCCGCCGGCTTCGCGAATCGTCTTGTATCCCCGGATGAGAATCCCGATCCCCGTGCTCGAGATCCATTCGACGTCGCGCATGTTGATGATCACGAATTTCTTGCCCTGCTGCACGAGGCTCTTGAACACGTCCCGGAACGTCTCCGCATCCGGGCCGCCTGTCAGCTTGCCCTTGAGGTCGAGAACCGGGTATCCCATGTGCTCCCTCTGGCTGAATCTCAACCCCTGGCCTCCTTACCCCATTCTCTCCTCGCGGTACAGAAACTCCAGCGCCGCTCTCATGTCGTCGGGAAGCGCTGTCTTGAAACTCAGGCGCTGCCCCGTGACGGGGTGCGCGAAAGAGATGCTCGATGCATGGAGGGCCTGCCGCCGCATCGATTTGAGAAGGACACCCATCCTTGCGCGGCCGAGCGCGCTGTCCTGCGTCGCTTTCGCGCGGCGCCCACCATAGACAGAGTCACCCAGAACCGGATGGGCGATGTGCGACAGATGCACGCGAATCTGATGGGTCCTGCCCGTAACTGTAATGACGCGAATATAGTCGAAATGCTCGAAGGTGTCCACCAGAAACACATCCGTGATCGCCTCGCGCCCGCCGCGTTTCGCCACGGCCATCTTCTGACGCTGCACGGGGTGACGTGCGATGGGAGCATCGATTCTCTGCGCCGGCACTCCCAGATGCCCCCATACGATGGCGTGGTACGTCTTGTTCATCTCTCGCGCACTGATCTGGCGCGCGAGCTCTCCGTACGCGCGATCTGTTTTGGCGACGACCAGCACGCCGGACGTATCCTTGTCGAGGCGGTGGACGATACCCGGGCGGTTCTGGCCGCCGAGCCGCGAAAGAGCCACGCCTCTGCCGACGAGCGCGTTCACGATGGTGCCGTCGCGGTTCCCCTCCGCCGGATGGACGACGAGCCCTGCTTCTTTGTTGATGACGATGAGATCGTCGTCTTCGAATACGACGCGAAGCGGAATGTCCTGCGGGATGGGATCGGAATCGGTTGGCAGAGGCGGCGGGATGTCGACACGGACTTCGCTGCCGTTCTCCAGGATGAAGCTCGACAATCTGGGCGTCGAACCTACGAGGACGCGTCCCGCTTTGACGAGCTTCTGTATCTGGCTCCTCGAGAATTCACCGAGGCGGGCCGCGCAGAACACGTCGAGACGAAGCCCCTCCTCTTCGGGAGAGACCACGAACGATTCAATCCGGTTGGTCCTGTCTTTGTTCACGTTTCCGCGCGAAACTGAGGACCAAGAAAATGCCGCCGATCGTTACCGCGCTGTCCGCGAGGTTGTACACCGGCCAGCGGTAGGACGCGATACCCATGTCTATGAAATCGATGACGTGACCCGGGTACAGGCGGTCGATCAAGTTGCCG
>CAZYCB010000499.1:0-2875 GCA_964645735.1 uncultured bacterium
GGGAAGCCGAGGGAAGCGGAGCGCAGGGTGAGAGACGACCCTCCAGCGCACCCACCCCCACCTTGCTATTGCAACGTCCCCCGCTTTGCGTATAGCCTTCCCATTTAGCCTGGGACGGAGAGGCATGTCTTTTCCATTGAACGACAGACAACTGGAAGCGGTGCGGACGACCGAGGGCCCCGTGCTCGTGATTGCCGGAGCGGGGAGCGGGAAGACGCGCGTTCTCACGGAGCGAATCGCCTACCTCATCACCGAGAAGAAAGTACGGCCGCACAACATCCTCGCATTTACGTTCACCAACCGGGCGGCGCGCGAGATGAGAGAGCGGCTCGACGGGGCGATCCCGGGGATATCGGAGCGTCTTTGGGTGGGGACGTTCCACGCGACGGGCGTGAGGATCCTCAGAGCTCACGGCGAACGGATCGGCATCAAAAGGCACTTCTCCATCTACGACACCGACGACAGTCTCAACGTCGTCAAGGACATCCTCTCGAAGGACGCCGTCCTGGGACGTGTGGTCGGGTCGCCGTCCTCGGTGCGGGACCGGATCAGCCGGTGGAAAAACAGTCTTCTCACGCCGGACCTCGTCATGCAGGGCGCGTCGGACAACATCGAGAAACGGCTCGCCTCGATCTACCGCGAGTACGAGAAAGCCCTGGTCAAAGCGAACGCCCTCGATTTCGACGATCTCATCGCGAAGGTTGTCGAGCTCTTCACCGTCCACGCGGACGTCAAGGATCTCTACGCGACGAGGTTCCAGTACGTTCTCGTCGACGAGTTCCAGGACACGAATCCCATCCAGATGGCCCTGATCGACGCGCTCTCCTCGTACCGGCGGAACCTCTTCGTCGTCGGAGATGACCATCAGTCCATCTACAGCTGGCGGGGCGCGCGCATCGACCACATCCTGAATTTCGAAAACCTCTACGCGGGAACGAAGGTCGTTCGGCTCGAGCAGAACTACCGGTCGACGCAGACCATCCTCGACGCGGCCAACCGCGTCATCGCCCACAACCAGGCCCGAAAGGGAAAGAACCTGTGGACGGAGGGCGAGCGGGGGAACAAGGTCGGCCTCATCGTTTCCATGGACGAGGAAACCGAAGCGATGAACGTTGTCGACACGGTGAAGTCTCTCATCGGAGAAGGGTATTCGCCGAAGGAGATCGCGATTCTCTACAGAACGAACGCGCAGAGCCGCGCGCTCGAGGACGTCCTCAAGCTGAGTTCGCTGCCGTATCAGATCATCGGAGCGGTCCGTTTCTACGAGCGCATGGAGGTCCGCGACGTCCTCGCGTACTGCAAGCTGCTGGCGAACCCCTCGGACGATATAAGCCTCAAGCGCATCATCAACGTCCCGCCGAGGGGCCTCGGCAAGACGACGTACGAAACGCTCGCCGGTGCCGCCCGCTCGGGCGATGTCACGATCATCGATGTTCTGAGGTCAGGCTCCTACGACGTGGGCTCGGCGCAGAAGAAACGGTGCAAGAGCTTCCTCGAGCTTTTCGAGAAGCTCCACGCCTTCGCCGAGAAAGCCGATGCCCCCAAGGTCGTCGAGGCGATCGTCGATGAGACTGGGTACCGCGACTATCTCCGCGAGAGCTATCCCGACGCCGACACGCGCGTCGAGAACGTCGACGAACTCGTCGCCGCGGCCGAAGTGTACACCGAGAAAAAGGAGGACAAGACCCTCGGCGCGTTCCTCGAGGAGATTGCGCTCGTGGCCGACATCGACATGCTCGACGCGGCCAAGGGCCAGGTTACCCTGATGACGCTCCACAACGCCAAGGGTCTCGAGTACGACGGCGTGATCATCGCCGGGGTGGAGGACGGCCTGGTGCCGCACTACAACTCGCTCGAAACGATCGAAGAACTCGAGGAGGAGCGGAGGCTCTTCTACGTCGGCATGACGCGGGCGCGAAAGAGGCTCTTCTTGTCGTACGCGAACATGAGGCGGCGGATGGGCATGATCGAGGGCGAAACGCCGTCGCGTTTTCTCTTCGAAGTGCCCGTGGAGTGTCTCGATGGATCGATCGAAACCCAAGCGGACGCCGCCCTCGCTCCGGGCGAGTTCGACGAGCTCCCGTTCTCGCCGGGGAGTCACGGAGAGAAGGGACGCGCGGCGACGGGAGTGAAACGGGAGTACGAGGACTATTCGCAGGAAGAAATCGTGTACACGGTGGGAACGAGGGTCGTCCACAACGATTTTGGGAGGGGCATCGTCCGAAAAGTCGAGGGTTCCGGGGAGAACCTCCGCGTCACTGTGCTTTTCGACAACGGAGGCGAGAGGAAGTTTCTCGCCCACTACGCCCCTATGCGACCTCTCACGTGACATGTGCCGCACACCCGCCGGAAAGAGCCGCGGGGGAGCTATCACGGACTTCTATCGGAACGAATAGGGGCGCGCCGCGCGAAGATCCAGCAGGGCTGAGACTTCGGCGAAAAAAGTTGACGGCCGCAGTGGCGTGGTGGTAAACTCCGCCTCAACAAACCCACCTTATCGGCAACGGACGGGTTGGGAGGAGGATGATGGGAATGAGAAACGTTGCTTTTTTTCTTTCCCTTGTGATCGTGTCTGCATTTCTCGCGTGTATCCCGATTCGTCACGCACAGGCGCAGCTGCTCCTGAACGAGATTCTCGCCGATCCCGCTTCGGATTGGGACGGCGATGCCGCCGTCGGGAGCAGGAATGACGAATGGCTCGAGGTGATCAATGCGGGAGCGTCGAGCATCGATCTCTCGGCGTATCGCCTGAGCGATCTCTCGGGAGGTTATAGCTGGCGGTACGGATTCGCCGGAACGCTCGCGCCGGGAGGCGTCGTCGGCGTGTACGGATCGGCGGCGCTCGCGTGGCAGTCCGCGAACGGTTTCCCCTCCA
>CAZYCB010000500.1:0-2187 GCA_964645735.1 uncultured bacterium
CAACATGGTCGTGAAGCTGCAGGACGATTCCCTGCACTTCAACACCTGGACCGTCACCCTGAACCTCGACAACCGGTATCCGGACAAGAACGACTACACCGGCCTCGCCAATGGCCACGACCCGATGAACCTGTACGGAAATCTCACCAGCGACTATTCCCAGCTCATGGGCACGTGCGCCGACACCGGCTCGGTGAGCGGCATCGACCGGGTCGAGGTCTACCTCGTCCGCAATGTGCTCGGCATCGACTCATTCATCAATCCCTCCACGGGCGGCGCCGTGGCCATCACGCCCCTGGACACGGCGAAGTTCGGCGAGTCGCAGACCGACGAGGACTACCCTGTTGCCGACCCGACCTGCAGGATCGTCATCAAAACCTGGAGCGGCGATCCCACCAAAGACCTGGACCAGGTCGGGTCGGACGTGAGATGGTGGGCGAAGCTCGACACGCTGCTCATTCCTGACGGCCTCCTCGACGTCCACTACGTCGCCTTCGACAAGGCCGGCAACGGCACGCACGGGAGCGTTGCAGGGAAGATCGTCAACAACACGCCGTTGATCGACTCCATCACGCTCGGAACCGACGTGAATGGCGACGGAACAGTCGGAAACGTGGCCTCGGGAGAAAGCAAGGTGTTCTCGCCGGCGGAATTCGCGGCCACCGACTTCACCGTACGCAACTCGAAACTCACCATGACCGTCACGGCCTCGCGCGGCAACGGTACGAAGCGATACTCCGTCAAGTACGCCGGCACGGAAAAGAATTTCACGCTCACGAACAACGTCACCTCAATCATCGATTTCCTCAGCCCCCCCCCGATGCCCGACGCGGGCATCAACGGCTCGGCCTTCGACGTCCTGGTGTACGACAGCACCATCTCGGACGACAACGACCCGACCGGGGAGCTCTCCACGCAAAAGACGATCAACATGACCTTCGACAACTTCGACGGCACGGCGCCGCAGGTCTGGCTGCGGGAGTTCTCCAACACCGCGGGTGACATCGCCAAGACAAACTACAGTATTAAGGAAGAGACCCTGAGTCCGGAAGGCACGACACTGCCGGCCGGCCACATCGAGCTCTTGAGCCACACCCTCTACGACAATGGATCGTTCAATCCGGGCGACCCGGGCAACACGGGATCCGAGATGAACGACGACGATCCCGACGTGAGCGGAAAGATCGTCCTGCGGGGAGTCGCGTGGGACAACCAGCGGCTCGATTCGGTCTTCATCGATCTCGACCTCAACGCCGACGGGGACTACCTCGACGCCGGTGAGAGCACGCAGATACTCCAGCCGGGCACGGGCAACCTGCTGGAGGGGATGAACGGCGGGCTGATCAAGAAGAGCGCGGGCGGCACCGACCTGCAGAGCTTCGACCTTGCCAGGGGGCACCAGGTGGAGTGGTACTGGGTCTGGGACACGAGCACGATCACCGCGAAAGCGCACGACGACATCAGGGTGCGCGTGCGTGCGATCGACGCAAGCACAAACCCGAACACCGAGCGGGCCTACTCCTCCACGACCTCTCCCGTCGCCGACACGACCTCCGTCTCCACGGTCGTGAAAGATGTGCGATACGTGATCGTGAGCACCGGAACCACGAACTTCACCTCGCTGGGTGCCGACGACAGCGTGCCGGGTACGGTCTTCATGGCCTCCCGTAATGGCACGGGATCCGATGGCACGGGCACCGTGTACCGCGAGAGCACCACGATGTACAACCTGATGACCATGGACGTGGTTCCCTACGTCCGCAGGCTCGTCACGTCCCTGTCCACGGCGTACGCACCGAAGCCCTCGGTGTTCGACCGGACGGCGCAGGGAGCCTATCCGGTGGCGGAGAGCGCGACGGTACACGTCTATGGGTTCAACTTCAACGGGACCTCGACGGCAGTCGCGGTGAACGGGTCCGCGCTCGCTGCACCGCTCGTGCCCGACGGCATGCCGACCCTGCACATCAGCGTGAACACCGGTACGACCGCTCTCTCCGGGGCGCTGTCCCTGACCGTGGGCGGTGTACCGGTTCTGAACAACACGAACGACAACGCGATGGCCTCCAACCAGGAGCCCAACGGCGTCAACAACGACCTGCTCACGGACGACCGCACCCTGCACATCTGGAAGTTCACCAACGTCGAGACAAACAGCACGGTCAAGTATCCGATGATGAGGATCAGCCC
>CAZYCB010000501.1:0-2146 GCA_964645735.1 uncultured bacterium
GCACGATCACCTCGTAACCGCCCACAGGGGAGCTCGCGCATCCCTTCTCCTTGAGGACGGACGGGCCGTACAGAACCCGGTCCGCACGAACTAGCTGCTCGAGCCCCTGCTTCATCTCATCGAGGAGCGACAGGTCGTCATCCGGGGTCTTGACGCGCAGCTCGATCCTCGCGGAGGGGTTCACGCGGTACAGAGCGCGGATGTTCCGCGCCGACGTCGCGAGCCCCTTGAAGAGCTCCATGCGCTTCTCCGCTGCCGCGTCCGCGAAAGCGTCGCGGGCCGCCGGATACGGCGCTTTCAAAACCATCCCCTCCGACATGGGCAACACCGACCACAGCTCCTCGGTCACGTACGGGAGAAACGGGTGGAGCATCCGTATCGACTCTCCGAGCGTGTAGAGCAGCACCGCGAAGACCGTTCGCTTGTCTCCCTCTCCGTAAAGACGGATCTTGGCGAGTTCGAGATACCAGTCGCAGAACTCGCTCCAGAAGAAGTCGTAGGCCCTCGACGCGGCGTCGTTCACGCGCCAGCCGCCAAGGGCTTCGTTGATGTCGCGGACACACCGGTCGAGCGTGCTGAGGATCCAGCGGTCTTCCCACTCGAACCGGAGCGGGAACCCGAGACTCTTCCCGTAGAGCCCTGCCCATGCCTCGACAAAGGCACCCTCGGCAGAGCCCGCGTCGGCGGTGCCTCCCGCCGCCAGCCGCCCCGCGGGGTCCGCCGCCTCCGGCGCTCGCGCGAATTCCCCTGCGGGGAGAGATTCGCTCTGCTTCTCGTACGCCCCGAGGACGAGCCGCGACGCCTGCCAGAGTTTGTTGACGAAGTTCCGTCCCGTCTCGAGCTTCTCCTCCGCGAAATACACGTCGCGTCCCGGAGGCGAAAGCATGACGAGCGTGAAACGGAGGGCGTCGGTTCCGTACCGGTCGATGATATCGAGAGGATCGGGAGAGTTGCCGAGCGATTTGCTCATCTTGCGGCCGGTCACATCGCGCACGATCCCCGTCAAGAACACCTGACGGAAGGGGATCTCGCCCATGAACTCGAGGGAGGCCATGATCATCCGGGCCACCCAGAAGAAGATGATCTCGGAGCCGGTGACGAGCACGCTCGTCGGATGGAACGTCTCGAGATCCTCCGTGTCGTCCGGCCATCCGAGAGGCGAGAACGTCCAGAGCCACGACGAGAACCAGGTATCGAGGACGTTCTCGTCGCGAACGAGGTCGCGCGATCCGCATGTGCCGCACGCATCGGGGTCCTCGCGCGAGACGGTCATGTGCCCTTCGGCGCAGTACCAAACAGGAATGCGGTGTCCCCACCACAGCTGACGCGATATGCACCAGTCGCGGATGTTGTTCATCCAGCTCAGGTACACGTTCCGCCACCTGGGAGGGTAGAACTCGATTTCACCTCTCTCGACCACCGCGACGGCGGGCTCCGCAAGCGGCTGCATTCTGACGAACCATTCCCTCGAGACGAGGGGCTCGATCACCGTGCCGCACCGGTCGTGCTCTCCTACCGAATGCCGGTACGGCTCGATCTTCTCGATGAGACCCTCCCGTTCGAGCACCTCGAGGAGACGCTTTCTGCACTCGCGCGTCCCGAGACCCGCGAACGCTTCGCCCGCCGCCTCGGTCATCTTTCCCTCGCGGTCGATCACAACGACCTGCGCGAGGTCGTGCCGCCGCCCCATCTCGAAATCGTTCGGGTCGTGGGCCGGCGTCACCTTGACGAATCCGGAGCCGAACTCGGGATCGACCACGGGATCGGCGATAATGGGGAGCGCGCGGCCGACGACGGGGAGAATCACCGTTTTGCCGATGAACGCCGCTTTTTTCGGATCGTTGGGGCTCACCGCCACAGCGGTGTCCCCGAGCATCGTTTCGGGGCGCGTCGTCGCGACCACGATGAACCCGCCGTCGGAAAGCGGGTACTTGATCCAGTAGAGATGGGCGTCTTTCTCCTTGTATTGAACTTCTTCGTCGGAGATCGCGGTCCCGCACGCGGGACACCAGTTCACGATATAGTCTCCGCGGTAGACGAGCCCCTTCTCGTATAGACGCACGAACACCTCGCGAACCGCACGGCTCCGCGGTTCGTCCAGAGTGAACGCCTCGCGCGTCCAGTCGAGCGAGCAGCCGAGTTTCTT
>CAZYCB010000502.1:0-4370 GCA_964645735.1 uncultured bacterium
GACGCTGTTCGAGATCGCCCAGGACCTGACGCGCATGCAGGCGAACACGAGCGTCGATGAAGCCGATGTCGGCAAGATCAAGGAGGGGCAAGAGGCGTCGTTCACCGTTGACGCGTATCCCGAGCTTGCGTTCCAAGGAAACGTCAAGCAGATCAGACTCTCCCCCGAAACGGTCCAGAACGTGGTCACGTACGACGTGATCATCGAAGTCCCGAATCCGGAGCGCGTTCTTATGCCCGGCATGACCGCGAACGTGACCGTCCTCGTCGACCGGAGAGAAGGTGTGCTCAAGGTGCCGTCGGCCGCGCTTCGCTTCCGTCCGGCGATGGACAAGAAAGCGGCCGCGTCCAGGACGACTGAAAAGGGCGCCACGGCGCAGCGGATGCCGCCGGGCAGCGCCGGGGGAGCCACGGCCAATCCAGGGAGCGGCGATTCGACCGCTGGCGCAAGGAGGCCGGGGCAGCACGCGTTGTGGATCCTCGATCCCCAGGGGAATCCGCGTCCAGTCCCCGTGCAGATTGGCATCTCCGATGGATCGTCGACGCAGATTATTTCCGAGAGTTTGAAAGAGGGAGACCAGGTGATCACAGGGCAGAAGGGTGTCGAGGCCTCGACGAACAATCAGCAGGTCAACCCCTTCGCGCCGAGATTCGGACCGGGCAGGAGATAAGAGTGGATCACGTCATTTCGACGGAACACCTGGTCAAGACCTACACGCTGGGAGACTACGAGATCCACGCGTTGAGAGGGATCGACCTGTCGATCGAGAAGGGCGACTTCGTCGCCATCATGGGCCCGTCCGGCTCGGGGAAGTCCACGCTGATGCACATACTGGGGTGTCTGGACCGACCGACGAAGGGCAAGTACCTTCTCGAGGGAGAGGATGTTTCCGCTCTCGATCGAAACAGCCTCGCGAGTATACGGAATCGAAAGATCGGTTTCGTTTTTCAATCGTTCAATCTCCTCTCTCGAACGACGGCTCTCGAGAACGTGGAACTCCCTCTGCTCTACAACACTTCCTTTTCCAAGCAGCGGGTCGAGAGGGCGATGAAAGCGCTTGCGCTCGTCGGACTGGAGGGGAGAGAGAATCACTATCCGAACAAGCTCTCGGGAGGACAACAGCAGAGGGTCGCGATCGCGAGAGCATTGGCGAATGAGCCGGCCATCATTCTCGCGGACGAGCCCACGGGAAACCTGGACACCCGGACGTCCGTCGAAGTCATGGAGATATTCCAGAACCTCAACGAGAGCGGCATCACCATCCTTGTGATCACGCACGAAAAGGACATTGCGCTGTTCGCGAAGAGAAACATCACGTTCCGCGACGGGCGCATCGTGAAGGACGAGATCGTTCCCGCCCGGAAGAAGGCGTCGGAAGAACTGCTCTCATTGCCCGAAGAAGACGAGGAAGGCACGTGAGATACTTTCAGATATTCAGGGTGGCGTACAAGGCATTGGGCCGCAATAAAATGCGGTCGAGCCTTACGATGCTCGGCATCATCATCGGCGTGGGCGCGGTCATCGCGATGGTGGGGATCGGCGAGGGCGCGAAGAAAATGGTCAACACGCAGATCGCTTCGCTGGGCGAAAACCTTCTCACGGTGTTCCCGGGGAGTCACAGGACGGGTGGCGCTCACGGCGGTGCGGGCACGATGACGACGCTTACCGATGAGGACGCCGCCGCGATCAGAGCGGACTGTCCCGCCGTGGCGAAGGTCTCGCCGGCCGTGAGAACGGGGGGGCAGGTGGTGGCGGGGAACCTCAACTGGGGAACCTCCATCGAAGGCTATTCGCCGGAGTTCCTCTCCATACGGTCGTGGACGATGGCGTCGGGGACGTTCTTCACCGATCAAGATGTCAAAGGGGCGACCAAAGTCTGCGTGCTGGGGCAGACCGTCGTGGAGAATCTCTTTCCGGGTCAGGATCCCGTCGGCGAGATCATCCGAATCAAGAAACTCCCGTTCAGAGTGATCGGCGTGCTCTCCGCCAAGGGAGAGACCGCGTTCGGACGGGACCAGGATGACATGGTCGTCGCCCCCTACACCACGGTCCAGAAGAAGATCATGGGGGCGACTTACATCAACCAGATCGTCGTTTCGGCGGCCGACCGAAGCCAGATGGACGCTGCGGTCGCGCAGATTACGGAGCTTCTCCGCCGAAGGCACAAGCTGCAGTCCGGGCAGGACGATGACTTCACCGTCAGAAGCCAGCTCGAGATTGCGACCGCGGCGGGCTCCACGTCGAAGATCATGGGGCTTCTTCTCGGTGTCGTCGCATCGATATCCTTGATCGTCGGGGGCATCGGGATCATGAACATCATGCTCGTCTCCGTGACGGAGAGGACCCGCGAGATCGGGATCAGGATGGCCGTCGGGGCGAAGGGAAGGGACATCCTGGTTCAGTTTCTCATCGAGTCCATCGTGTTGAGCTCCATCGGAGGGCTCATCGGCATCCTTCTCGGGACGCTGAGCTCGAAACTCATCTCCGCGATCTTCCACTGGCCGATATTCATGTCGATCTCCGCGATTGCGCTTTCGTTCTTCTTCGCCGGGTTTGTCGGTGTCTTCTTCGGGTTCTATCCCGCGCGAAAGGCGTCCCTCTTGGATCCTATCGAGGCTCTGAGATACGAGTGACCGCCATCACCCCCGGTCATTACCGGGCACTGATCCGTCACACCCATTCTCCCTCCCTCACCTGATCTTTCGTGAGCCTTCTCCGCAGACGGATGATGTGGTCGGGCGCGACCTTTTCATTCTCAGGAAGAGGGACGTCACGCTTCTCCTGGCCCATTTGCATCACGCTTTTGAGCTTTTTGAGAATCTCCGCTCCTTCGAGGGCGGCGGCATCATCGTAGTACTCGAACCACGGGAGTCCGGCGGCAGTGTACTCTTTGGAAGTCGGCGGAACCGTCGGCGGCTGGTCGCCGGTGATGGCCCGCCACACCAGTGAATTGACGATGTGCACGAAACATCGGCTCGAGTGTTCGGTGTCCCAGTCGTTCCAATCGAACGGATCCTCGTAGATCTCTTGTGTCATCCGCCCGCCAGGGGCGAGGCCCATGTCGACTCCAGAGGCGCAGGTATCGACTTCCAGGTAGCACGGTGTTCTTTTGGCCCTGACCTCGCGCTCGTCGCGCCTGGGAAAGCGCTTCTCGAACACCTCGCGCTTCATGGGGTAGACGATGATCTGCAGTCCGCCGTACTCTCCTTTTCCCGTTATCTGTTCCTCGGCGCTGTAGCCGGAGCCCAGCGGCATGGCCACGAACTGCCGGATCACCCCTTTTTCCACACAGAAGCCGTCGAGCCACGGCTGCTCGGGAGCGACGACATAGTCCTGGGGTTCTCTGTGGAGCGAGTTGGTCCATTGCTGACCGGTCACTGCATCGATCTTGCCGGCCGCGATCTTGATGGCGAAGGGGTACTGAACTCCATGCCCGGGGACATAGGCCGCCGAGAAGTTTAGCCACATCGCTTCCGATTGATACATCGGGAACATCACGCCGCCTTGCCGGATCCACTGCGCGGGGATGTTCTCTGCATAGTCATCGACGTGCCGGAGAGGGAAGCATCCCAGGCCGGGCGGCAACGGATAGTCGGAGCCGTCGTCGGGTATCCGAAGCGTCCGTTGTAAATCGATCGAGAGATTCGCTCCCTTGTGAACGCGAGGAAAGGAAAAGGCCAACCCATCGTTCTTCAGTTCTATCATTACGTCGTCTCCTTTTGGACGAGGACTACCAATCGCCATCTCGTACTTCACGCACCAGCCTCAGAACAGCGTTATCCGGCAACCGTTTCAACTCCCGGATGAGCTCGCCGAAAAGAGCAGGGCGTTTCTTAATGATCTCCTGCAAGTCGGTCGATACCTTGCCTGCAAGGGCAAGCAGGACGTCCGGATCTTCCTTGAGGTCCGCCGCCAGTGCGCGGATCTTCTCCTCGGAGGGAGGCGCCTCTTCGCTCCGCTCGATCTTGCTCAGGTACGAGGGCTCCAGGCCAACTCGTTCGGCGACTTGCCGAATAGAGAAAGCCGGGTCCTGGGCTCGAAGCGTTTCCCGTTTGTTTCGTAGAAAGCGTCCGAATTCGTTTGTGTCCATGATCGGGCTCCTTGAAAATCAACTTGGATGCAGGTAGTATATACTACCTACTACACAAATGCAAGGGGGCGCCGCGAGATTTTTCTTGAGGACGACCTAACTACTATGATAATAGCGTGTTAACACCGACTTCATTCGAGTGACCGTATCTTCAGTGACCGTATCTTCTCGCGGGCAATGCGCCGATTCTCATGGTATAATGACACGTGGCGTGCGGCATTGGGGGGCGCGCCTGTGAACCCGGGGGTTGGGTTCCCAGCTTGGCAACCACTGCGTCCTT
>CAZYCB010000503.1:0-1542 GCA_964645735.1 uncultured bacterium
CCGGCATCGCCTTCAGGGTCGAACCGCACCGCGAGAACGGCGCCTCCCTTCCCGACGAGGCACAGCGTGAACGTTTCGAAAGGGATACCGTAGCTCGCGGATACCATCCCTCCCGCGTCGTGCGCCTGAGGAAACGTGATGCCGTTCGACTCGATCACTCCCCGCGCCGCGAGCCGGTCGCGGTCTTCGGCGTTGATCCCGAAGACGGCGATGTCCTCGCCGCCGTATATCCGATAGAAGCGCTCGCAGCCGAGAAGCGATTCGACGCAGTGCATGCAGCTCGAACGCCAGAAAACGACGAACGTGTACTCGTGTTTCGAAAAGAGCGCGTCCGACCGCGCGCTCCCCGCGCCGTCCATGAGCGGCAGATCGAACGGGGGCGCCGTCTGACCCGGCTCGACCGCGAGGGCGGGCACTCCCGCGAACATGCTCGCCACAATAGCGATCGCGGCGCCAAGGCGAAGCCGTGTATTCATGAACGTCGCCTCCCTGTTTCGCTCCTTGTTCCGTTCCATCTTGAAGGTTACGAGCGGCCCCAGTATATTCGTACCTTTGAGGCTCTCAAACACATTTTGCGGGAATGCCGGAATGAATGTCGACCAGCGGCTGAATAAAGAGATTGTGAGGCTTTCCGGGCCGGTCATGATCGGCATGCTCTCGCATACGATGCTCCAGATAGTGGACACGGCGATGGTCGGCAGGCTCGGGATCGCCCAGCTCGCCGCGGTCGGCCTCGGCTCTCTCTTTCTGCACGTCACGGTTCTCGCTTTCGGCTCCCTCAGCGTCGGCGCGCAGGCGATCACGGCGCGGCGGCACGGAGAAAGGCGTTTCGACGAGTACCCGCGAATCGCCCTCAACGCGGTCGCCCTCGCCCTCGCCGTCGGAATCCCCGTCTCGATCGCGGGCGGCTTCCTCTCCCCGTGGATCTTTTCGAAGCTCGCCGCCGATCCCGCCGTCGTGCGCGACGGGATCGCATACATGAGCATCCGGTTCTGCGGCCTCTTCTGCGTCATCGCGATGATGGCGCTCGGCGGTTTCGCGTACGGCGCCGCCCGCGTCAAGATCGACATGATCGTTTCGGTCGCGGTGAACGGCTGCCACATCCTTCTCAACTATATCCTCATCTTCGGGCACGCGGGATTCCCGCGTCTCGAGGTGCGGGGCGCGGCGATCGCGTCGGTGATCAGCACGGGCCTCGGACTCCTCTTCTACCTCTATCTCGTCCGCTTCCGGATTCTCGGCCGGCTGCCGGCCTCCCTCCCCCGCGCGCGGCTTTCGAGGCCGCTCATGGCTCAGATAGTCAGGATAGCGGCGCCCCGCGCCGTCCAGAGCGTGACGATCGCCGGATTCCTCGTTTTCCTGAGCCTCATCGGAAGGATCGGCGTCGGCGAGCTCGCCATCAGCAACATCATCATCAAAGCGTTCGATCTCTCGTTCATGATCGGACTCTCTATCGGGACGGTCTCCGCGACCCTCGTCGGACGAAGCCTCGGGAAACGGGATCCCATCCTCGCCGCGCGATACGGCTGGCACTCCGCCGCG
>CAZYCB010000504.1:0-2848 GCA_964645735.1 uncultured bacterium
TCCCCGTACCAGACGTCCTCGCTGCCGCTCCACATGTATCCGCCGAAACCCAGTATCTCGACCCGATGGCTCTGCTCCTGGAATTTCCACGTCGTGCTGCTTCGCCCCGGACGCGTGTACTGCCCCCACGACGGCACGGCCGCAACCAGCATGACAATCGCGAGAAGGACTGCTCTCGATCTCATCGCGTTCTCCCTCGGTATGGGTATGCGAGCCCGATTTGAAGGCTCACGTAGTCGTACGCTTTCGCCTCACCCGTCAGCGATTCTCCCGCCTCGAAGGCGCGGTTGTATCGGCCGCTCACGAAAAGATCGGCGTCGCTGAACGGGATCTGAACGCCGAGTTCCGGATAGACACCGAAGTGCCAGTCGCCTTCCTCGAAAGCGAGAACGCCGATTTCGAAACGCTGCAGAACATAGTACGTCCCGATTCCGCCTCCAATGAACACCCGCGTCTTGGACGGGTCGCCAAAGTAGTAATGCACCGTGGCCATGACGGGGAAGGAATTGATGTATCGGTTCTGATGGCCCGTGAGCGCCCCTTGGGGAAGGAGGGTCGTACCGCTCAGCTGTTGGTCGAACACGTGCCAGCTCGCCGAGATCCCGACGGTGAACGGTTTGGCCGGATCGATGAACCATCGTCCGTCGATCCCGGCTCCGAGCCAGCTCGTCTCGTCGATATGGTTCCTGAAGTCTTGCGCCGGGATCGACACGTTGTAATGGAACGCCACGATGCCGGCTTCTCCGTTCGCGGTGGCCGCGACGGCGAGGAGCAGCACGATGCAGAGGAGATGTCTCATCCCGTGGATTTCCCTCGTTGAGAGAGCGATCAAGATCCGGACCTCAGATAGGGAGACTGCTCGAACATCTGGTGGATCGAGTCTCCTACGCGTTTCTTCAAGTTCGCCGTCGTATCGTTGAGCATACCGTTGACGGCTCCCAGCCAGTACACCGGAATGGTCTTGTTCTCCATGTTTGACCCGTTGGGATCCGCGATGACGACGAGGAGGGTCCCCGTGCTGTACGCGTAGGCCTCGTCGCCGTGTGGCGGGTAATATCCTCCCCATCCCGGCCCCCAGTAACCCCACCACCCCCAGCCGGAATACCAGCTCCACGCTGGATACCAGGGATAGAAATCGTTGTAATACCAGTAAGATGAAGTCGTTACGCCAACGAGAACCAGAATGTCGGGAGGTATGGGAGAGCCTTCGTCCACGCGTGTGAACCCTCGCGCCGCGAGGTTCTCGGCGATGAGAGAAAGAATCTCGTCATCGTATTGGGTGTTGGTATTGTCGAGCGTGTCGTCGGGATCGCCGAGAGGAACGATCGAATCCGGCATAGCGTATGTCCCGATCGATCCGAAATCGACGTTGGAGTCGTAGAACGTGGCCACGACATCCGACTCTTGAGCGGTGATTTCCGATCCGGGTGTGCACGACACCAGAGCGAAAAGCACGGCGGCGGCGAGCCCGGCCAGTCCCCAAGAGACGGTCGAACGCCGCCGCCTTCCGTCAAGCTGTCTCATCGATCGTGCGCGCATATGTTCGCTACTTGGGAGGATATTTCTCGAATATCCGGCTCACGACTTCTTTCAAATTGGCTTCCCGCTGCTCCGGACTGGCGGACTCGTCGATCGTTTTCGTCGCGGTTCCCCGCCAAACGAGCTGGTTCGTTTTCGCGTCGACGATATCGACGATGAGCGTGCCTTCGTTGTATTGGTAGACATCCACCTGCCCGCCGTACCACCCCCCATAGGGGTAGCGAGGATAGCTGTACCCCCAGTCCTGAACGTCGATTTTCTGATCGATACCCAAGTGATACACGAGGAAGGCGTCCGGATTGTCAGCCGTGAGGACCATTCCCTTCGCCGCGAGTTCGGCGTCGACATTGGTTTTCACCCGTTTGTCGATCAGCGTATTCGACTGCAGCGCCGTCTTCGCGTCACCGGGCATCGGCGCCTGCTGCGCGATCCACGCGTAGGTCTTGTAGGCGGCGAAATTCGCCGCCGTATCGAAGTCCTGATTCACAGCAATGGTAGAACACCCCGCGGCCGCCAGAGCGGCGACCGCAACCGCGGCCAGCAAAAGGAATCTCACGTTCGACCTCCTTGTGGAATCGCGTCTTTGGTAGAAACGTCTCCTCGAATCACTCTGGCGGAAACTTCTCCAGCAGCTTCTGGATGCCCTTTCTGATAAGGGGCTCGTTCTCCCGCGGTCCGGCCTGCGCGTTCAACTCGGACCGTCCGGTGCCCCGCCAGACGAGCGTTCTCGTTTTCGCGTCGAACACATCGATGATCACCGTGCCGACATCCCAGATTTCGGTGTACGACGACGTGACCCACGGAACGAACACCGTGTAGTTGATGTATTGATAGTAATTCTCGATATTCCGCACGTTGATCTCTTGATTCACGGCGGCGTTGTAGAATACGTAGAAATCCGGATCATCGGCGCTCATCGGATATCCCCTCGCGACGAACTCCTCCTCGATCCCGCGCTTGAACCGCTCCCGGACTTCAGGGCTGTCCAGCTGGCGGTCTCCGGTTACGGGCGGCCCGCCGGGGAGCCAACTCCACGTCTTGTACGTCGAGAAATCCGCCTGGGGATCGAAGTCGATGGTCGGCTTCGTGGTCGCGCAGGCGGCGACGAGGGCAGCAAAAGCGAGCACGGGCAAGAGCTTCGCGAACGTCATGAGAAACCCTCCCGAACGAGTGATGCCGTCGATTGTCCTCGATCCCGCGCTGGACCGCGGGTCCGACGAGAGTTTAACAGCCGGCGGCGGGAGAAAACAAGCACAGCTTCGACTCCGGGCGAGCAGCGGTTCGTTGGAACCGGCCCTGACGGCGGCCC
>CAZYCB010000505.1:0-25821 GCA_964645735.1 uncultured bacterium
GCAGATCACGAAGGGACTAGGCAATCGTGAGCTTATACATCCATTCACTCATCGGCTGGCTGAGGAAAGAGTATCTCGATCCGCTGATCCGGATGCTGAAAGCTCAAGCGGCTGTCGTATATCTCGAGGGCATCAAGGGGGCCCGCCGCATCCTGATTCTGTTCTGCCTGATGGTATTCATCATCACGCTGATCGGCGCTGGTTTCGTTTTGATCCCTCTGGCGCTACTTCTCTTCATGCCGTGGCAGGACGAGACGAAAGCGATCGTCGGCATCGTCATCGGGGTCGTGTACCTTCTGATCCCGCTGGTGGGGGCTGCGTTCGTGCTTTCCGAGAAGCGGTGGATGACCGTGACAGGCGCTCGGGATACGCTCGACAAGCTCTTGAAGTAGACTCCCGGACGGCAGCGTTCCAGCCGTTGGCGATGCGGCTCCCGGGGCCGCACTCCACTCGGATCCGGGCGCCCCGATCCTGGCCGCGGACGATTGTGCCGACTGAAGTTATGCGTGCCGCCAGAGGCGGCGAAAATGGGCACGCGCCGCGCCTATCGAGCGCTTGCTGCCGCAGGTTTTCTTTTGACATTTTGTTCCATTCAACTATAATTCGTCGTTTCCTGGAAAAAGGAGGAGAGCACGTATGAAGAGAATTCTGGTAACGGGTGCCGCGGGTCAAATCGGATCCGAACTCACGATGGCACTGAGGGAACGGTACGGCAACGACAACGTGGTGGCGGGCATCAATCGGACACAGCCGAATCCGGAACTCAAGGAATCCGGCCCCGTCGAGACCGTCAACTGCACGGACGCCAAGGCGCTCGCCGCTGTGGTCGACAAATACAAGTCCGACAGCATCATCCATCTGGCCGCGATACTGTCGGCCGTGGCGGAAGCCAAACCGGCGCTCGCCTGGGAAGTGAACATCAACGCCCTGTACAATGTTCTGGAAGTGGCGCGCGAGCGCAACTGCGCCGTCTTCACGCCGAGTTCGATCGGCGCCTTCGGCTCCTCGACGCCGCTCGACAACACGCCGCAGGATACGATCCAGCGCCCCAGCACGATGTACGGCGTGACCAAGGTTGCGGGCGAGCTTCTCTGCGACTACTACTACAAACGCTTCAATGTCGACACGCGAGGCGTTCGCTACCCCGGCATCATCTCCAACGTCACGCTCCCGGGCGGCGGCACCACCGACTACGCGGTGGAGATCTACTACGAAGCGATCAAGACAAAGAAGTACACCTGTTACATCGGGAAAGGCACGTTCCTCGACATGATATACATGCCGGACGCGATCAAGGCGTGCATCGACCTCATGGAAGCCGACACCTCGAAGCTGAAGCACAGGAACGCGTTCAACGTGACGGCGATGAGCTTCGACCCCGAGATCATCGCTGCGGAGATCAGAAAGCACATACCGGAATTTGTCATGGACTACAAGGTTGACCCGGTCCGGCAGGGCATCGCCGAATCGTGGCCGAACAAAATGGACGATACCTGCGCCCGCAAGGAGTGGGGTTGGGAACCGGAGTTCGACCTTCCGACCATGACGAAGGATATGATTCAAGTTCTGTCCAAAAAACTGAAAAAGTAGACCGAAGGAGGAGAAAATGGCTCTGGAAAAGCTCAACAAGGCGCTGGACGACGAAGTGAACGCCTTGAAGGAAAAGGGCACTGCGAAGGGAAAAGAAGCCATCATCGTCGGTGTCCAGAGGCCCGAAGGGAACAAGGGACCCCGGTATTTTCTGAAAGGGTTCGGCAAGAGGAGTTCCTGCGGATGAATTCGAACTCCTATCTCGGCATGTCGCTCGAGAAAGACGTCATCGAGGCCGAGGAAAAAGCGTCGCGTGAATTCGGCGTCGGCCCGGGGGCGGTCCGTTTCATCAACGGTACGTTCGAAGCGCACCGCGCGCTCGAGAAGCGGCTGGCCGCGTTCCACAAGCGCGAGGACGCGATGGTGTACAGCGCCGCGTACGCCACGACGATCGGGGCCTTCGCCGCGCTGACGACGAGCGAAACGATCATCATCAGCGACGAGCTCAACCACAATTGCATCATCATGGCGATCCGGCTCTCCCGTCCTGCAGACAAGAAGGTATACAAGCACAACGACATGCAGGAACTCGAGCAGCACCTCAAGGATTCCGTGGGAAAGGCGAAGCGCGTCGTCGTCGTCACCGACGGCATCTTCAGCATGCGCGGTGATTACGCGCCGCTCGATGTCGTCTCGGCGCTGTCGAAGAAGTACGACAAGGAGTTCGCTGAGGGCGTCGTCGTCATGGTCGACGACTCGCACGGCGTTGGCGCGTACGGCAAGACCGGACGCGGCACCGAGGAAGTCACCGGCGCCGACGGCGTCGATATCCTCGTTGGCACGCTCGGCAAGTCGTTCGGTGTGAACGGCGGCTACGTGACGGCGAGCGAGTCGGTCACGCGGTACCTGCGCGAGAAGGCCGTGACCTACATCTACTCGAATCCGATCACGGTCGGCGAAGCGGCTGCAGCGCTCAAAGTGATCGAGTTCGCCGATAGCGACGCTGGCCGCGAGCGGCTGAAGCACGTGGCTGCGCTGACCAAGCAGTTCGAGACGGGTCTCAAGAATCTCGGGTTCGAGATCATCGAGAGCCCGCACCCGATCGTCCCGCTGATGGTCAGGGATACGCAGAAGACCACCGACATCGTCAAGTTCCTCTTCGAGAACGGCATCCTGGCCACCGGGCTGAACTACCCCGTCGTTCCGAAGGGCAATCAGACGATTCGTTTCCAGATCAACGGAAACCACACGCCGTTCGACATCGATTCCGTTCTCGCGGTTCTCGCCGAGTTCAAGAAGAAGAACGGTTGAGACAACCCCCGAAACGGGGATCGAAAAAAGACGAAGCGCCCCGTGCGAAAGCGCGGGGCGCTTCTCTTTTTCCGCCCGGAGAGCCGATTGACGCGCGTGTTACTCGATCTCGGCGAGCACCTGCCGAATCTCCACCGACTCGCCCTGTTTCACGTGGATCTTCTTGACGACGCCGGCCTGCTTGGCCTGCAGCTCGTTCTGCATCTTCATCGCTTCGAGGATCATGACGACCTCTCCGGTCTCGACGCGATCGCCTACCTTCTTGTTGATCTTGATGACGAGACCCGGCATGACGGCAGTGATTATGCCCGGCTCTTCGACGCTGGCGGCCGCCGTTCTGCGCGTCTTGTTGGCTTTGGGTTCCTCGAGCCCCTGCGCTTCGATCGAGTAGGCGATGCCGTCCACGCTGGCCGAGGCGCCCTGCACGTGCACCGTGTGCGCGTTGCCGCCGACGGTGATCGTGTTGCCATTCGCGGACCAGGTGAACTCCTGGCCGTTGACCAGGAGCAAGTCGCCCTTGCGTTCGATCTCGTAGGGCACGCCTTCGAGCACCAAGCGAAATTTGTTTACCATTCTCGCACTCCTCGGCCCATGCCGGCCCGGGCAGCCATTTTCCAGGGAGATCCCGCGGCAAGCACCGCAGCGACCGGTTTGACTTTACTGGTTTTGGCATCGGCCTGCTGGAAAAGCACGGCGCCGATGGCGGCCGCGAACTCCTCTTTACCACCCAGCCCCTTGGCGCGTCTCTCCAGGAAGGGGCGTGCGATCTGCGGGAAGAGCGCGTAGGAGAGGATGTCCTCTTCCGATTTCGCCAGATCGCCGATCTCGGCCTTGGCCTTCTCCCATCCGGGGCTGAGCATATCGGCGGGGCGGCAGGTGATCGGCTGCTCGTCGCCGATGGCTTTCCTCTGTATCTCCGGGTCGATCGGCGCGGGCGGCTTTCCGTAATAGCCGCGGATGTACTGCTTGATCTCTTCGGGGATCACTTTGTACCGCTCTCCGACGATCACATTGAGCGTGGCCTGCGTGCCCACGAACTGGCTGGACGGCGTGACGAGCGGCGGATAACCCAGCTCTGCGCGCACGCGAGGGACTTCCGCCAGGACGTCGTAGTAGCGGTCCATCGCGCCTTGCTGGCGAAGCTGGCTCACCAGGTTGGAGAGCATTCCGCCGGGCACCTGGTACTGCAGCACGTTCACGTCGACCGCATTGATCCCGGCTTCGAAGCTCGCGTATTTCTTGCGCAGCTCGGCGACGCTCCGCGAGATGTCGGCGAGCGCCCCCAAATCGAGCAGTGTGTCGCGTTCCGTTCCTTTGAGGCACGCGACGAGCGTTTCCGTCGGCGGCTGCGAAGTGGAAAGCGACAGCGACGAAATCGCCGTGTCCACCACGTCCACTCCCGCTTCGACGGCTTTGAGGAGCGACGCCGTGCCCATGCCGCTCGTGTAGTGCGTGTGGAGCTGCACGGGGAGTCCCACGTCCTTCTTGAGCGCCCCGACGAGTTCGTACGCCGCGTAGGGCGAGATCATCCCGGCCATGTCCTTGATGGCGATCGAGTCCGCGCCGCGGTCGGCCAGTTCGCGTCCCATCCGGACGAAAGCGGGGATGTCGTGCACCGGGCTTATGGTGTAACAGATAGCCGCCTGGACGTGTCCGCCCTCCCGCTTGACGGTCTTCATCGCGTATTCCATGTTGCGGATGTCGTTCAAGGCGTCGAAAATGCGGAACACGTCGATGCCGTTGCGCCTAGCGGCGACGATGAAATGATCCAGAATATCGTCCGGGTAATGCTTGTAGCCGACGACGTTCTGCCCCCTAAGCAGCATCTGAAAGCGCGTGTTGGGCATGGCGCGCCTGAGCACCCGTATGCGTTCCCACGGGTCTTCCCCCAGAAAGCGCATCGCGCTGTCGAACGTCGCGCCGCCCCACATCTCCACCGACCAGTAGCCGATCTTGTCCATCTGCGCGGCGACTTCCAGCATGTCCTGCGTTCTCATGCGGGTGGCGAGGAGCGACTGGTGCGCGTCGCGCAGCAGGGTATCGCAAATTTTCACAGGGCTCTTGTTCATATCCATTCCTCATTCCGCTTCGTGTGCTTTCGCGAACATGTCCGTGGGCTTGAACATCAACACCAGGGCCCCCTTGTCGGAGCCGGAGTTGTGCGTCGTGTACGCGCGCACCACGGTGCTGTCGTTTTTCTTCAGGACGAGCGGCGGTTGGTTGGGAAGGTAGATCTTCGCCTCGCCGTCGAGCACCACGTACATCTCGTCTCTCGTGTGGCGGTGAAAGACATAATCGCCCTTGAACCGCACGACGTAGACGGCGTGATCGTTGATCTTACCCAGCTCCAGGTGGGCGTAGGGTTCGGTCAGGAGGGCGGCCAGCTCGTCGATGGATGTTTTGCTCGGCATCTAATTCTCCTCGAGTGCTACGAACTGCATGTGTCGTGTCGCATGTTTCTCGTTTCCGCAGCGCGACGCTCGTCATGAGGCTCGCATCACAGCGGAATGTTTCCGTGTTTCTTGGGCGGGTTTTTGTCCCGCTTGTTCTGCAGCATGTTCAGCGCCGCGATCAAGCGCGGACGCGTTTCGTGCGGAAAGATCACGTCGTCTATGTAACCGCGCGCAGCCGCCACGTACGGGTTGGCGAATTTCTCGCGGTACATCTTAGTGAGTTCCGCGCGCTTGGCCGCCGGATCGGCCGCCTCGGCGAGCTCCTTGCGGTAGATGATGTTGACCGCGCCGTCCGGTCCCATCACGGCGATCTCGGCCGAAGGCCACGCCACGTTGAAGTCGCTCCGGATGTGCTTGCTGTTCATAACGTCGTAAGCGCCGCCGTAGGCCTTGCGCGTGATCACGGTGAGCTTGGGCACCGTGGCTTCGCAGTAGGCATAGAGGAGCTTGGCCCCCTGGACGATGATGCCGCCGTATTCCTGGTCCACCCCGGGCAGGAAGCCCGGCACATCCTCGAAGGTGATGATGGGTATGTTGAAGCAGTCGCAGAATCGTATGAAACGGGCGCCCTTGCGCGATGAATTGATGTCCAGAACTCCGGCCAGAACCGCGGGTTGGTTGGCCACGATGCCGATGGTGTGGCCGTCGAGCCGTGCGAAGCCAACGACGATGTTCTGTGCGAAGTGCTCGTGAATCTCGAAGAACTCGCCGTTGTCCACGACCATGTGGATGACTTCCTTGATGTCGTACGGTTTGTTCGGTTCGTCGGGCACAATGGTGTCGAGCCGCTCGTCCATGCGCTGCGGATCGTCGCTGGTATCGGCGCGCGGCGGGTCTTCCGTGTTGTTCGACGGGAGGTAGGTCATCAACAGGCGAATCGACTCGAGCGCGTCTTTCTCGTCCTGGGCCAGCACGTGACACACGCCGCTCTTCGTCGCGTGCGTCATCCCGCCGCCCAGTTCTTCGAAGGACACTTCTTCGTGCGTCACGGACTTCACCACGTCGGGGCCGGTGATGAACATGTGGCTCGTATTCTTGACCATGAAGATGAAATCGGTCAGCGCCGGGCTGTAGACGGCACCTCCCGCGCACGGCCCCATGATGCAGGAGATCTGCGGGATGACGCCGGAGGCCAGCGTGTTGCGGAGGAAGATGTCCGCGTAACCGCCGAGGCTCACCACACCTTCCTGAATGCGTGCCCCGCCCGATTCGTTCAAACCGATCACGGGCGCGCCGTTCCTTATCGCCAGCCCCATGATCTTGCAGACCTTCTCCGCGTGGACTTCGCCCAGGCTCCCGCCGAACACCGTGGCATCCTGGCTGAACACATAGACCAAACGGCTGTCGATTGTCCCCCATCCGGTGACCACGCTGTCCGACAGGAACTTCTTCTTCGCCATGCCCAGATCGCTCGTGCGGTGTTCGACGAACATATCCAGCTCGTGGAACGAGCCTGGGTCCAGGAGAACCTCGATGCGCTCGCGGGCGGTCATCTTGCCCTTCGCGTGATGCGCGTCGACACGCTCCTGGCCGCCGCCTTGCCGGGCTTGCTCTCTCAGTTTCTTGAGATGGTCGCTCTTGGGAGAATGGGACATCTGGCCTCCTATCTTGGGCGGTAACACGGTTTATCGGGGTAGTATACCACGATCCGCCGCGGTGGCAAGCGAAGCGCGCGGATTCGGCGCGTGCGTCAGCGGCAAACATCTGTCGCTTCCGCCGTTATGCAGGCACCCTTCATTCTCCGCGGGCCGTTCTCCGGACCCACAAAAGAGGCGACCACCCCCGGTGGAGGTGGCCGCCTATGACCGTTCGTGAACGGGTTTGTCGTGCTATTGATACAGACTCTTGATGTTCCCCCAGGTGGTGTTATTGCTGGGGACGGTGTTCTCGTCGCCCCAGACCGCTATCAGGCGCCCATTGACCGTCAATCCCTGAATCAGGTTCTGGCACCCCGGGTTCACCCAGTTCAACCCGATAGGGATCGTGTAGTCGACGTTGAACTTCACCCAACCATAACCCTCCCAAACCCAGGACGCGGTGATCTGACCGTTCGAGTCCGTGACACCGCTCCCGCTCGTCGGATGTTCGTCCGAGGCCGTCCAGCTGACCGGAACGTTGGCCATCACGGCGCCGTTCTGGTCCTTCAATGTTGCGGTGACGACGACCGTGCTTCCCAGCGCTGGCTCCGAGTACGCCGGAGAAAGCTCCAGAGTCGTCGGCGTGGGGGGCACTGTCGCGGTTTGCGCCACGGCGATGATGGTCCGAGCCGCGTCCCAAACCGCTGCCGTCACACTTCCCCCGGTTCCGTTCTGGCTGATGTCGCAGCCGTCGCTGAAGTGCCAGATCGCCAGCTGCACGGCCGCCTTCCGTTCCGGATCGGTGGAGAGCTCGCTCGGCATTCCCGGCACGGCCGGATAGTAGTTGTTCAGAATCCAGACGATGCGCGGGTCCTCGACGTTGGGAGCCTGCACATACTGAGCCCCCAAGCAGAGGCTGACAGCCACGTCCGTGCAGTACACCTGAGTGGGCGTGACGCAGTCGACAGTGACGTTGAATGTTCCCACGTAGACGTGTGTGCCGTAGTCGATGTTCGGGTGGATGACGGTGAGGTCATCTCCCACGAGCACCCCCTGGTCGCTCGGCACGCACAGAACTGACGCGAAAGAGGAGAAGGGAAGCAGGACCAACGCGAACACGGACAGTAATAGAAATCGTCGCATGACAACCCCCTAGCATGGCGACGGACACAAGTGCCCATCAGGTGAAACGACCGCACGTCCGCCAGGCAAAAGCGGGCGTGAGTGCTTAGACGATGCCTGTCTCGTCACGCCGCACCCGTAAGCGTGCCGATGTAAGTATGCGCCTACAAATCGTAATGCAATCATTACATTTTGTCAACGGTGATTTTCTGGGTGTGTATGCCTGAGGAGCCGGGGGGCCCGAACCTTTCCCCCGGCACGTTGGAGGGCTCCCGAAACGGACTCCGAGGGGACGAGTCCGTCTCCAGCCTTCGCCCGTCGGCTTTCTCGTGAGGACACCCCATCCTATCCCCGAGTATGGCCACAACCCCAAGAGACGCTTTTGATTGATCTTCCCCTCGCAAGCTGTCTAACATGGTCCGTCACCGTTTGCGCTCTCTCAGAAAGTGCGGCAGGCTTATGAAGAAGCGGCCGGTCCCCGGCCGCCTCTCAAGCCGGGTGACCGCTGCGCAGCGGCCAAGCACCACGAACCAGGAGGAGTCGACCACTCCATGGCCAATCCCCAGCCGGACAAGATCATTTACACGATGATGCGCGTGAGCAAGTTCTACAACACGAAGCAAGTGCTCAAGGATATCTCCATCTCCTACTTCTACGGCGCCAAAATCGGCGTCATCGGTCTAAACGGCTCCGGTAAGAGCTCGCTTCTCCGCATCTTCGCGGGGGTGGATACCGAGTTCAACGGCCAGGCCGTTCTCTCTCCCGGATACACGGTGGGCATGCTGGAGCAGGAGCCGCATCTCGACGAGACGAAGACGGTGCGTCACATCGTGGAAGAAGCGGTAAAGGAAATCGTCGACCTCCTCGCCGAGTTCAACCGCATCAGCGAGAAGTTCGCCGAGCCCCTTTCGGAAGACGAGATGACGAAGCTCATCGAGCGCCAGGGACGGGTGCAGGAGAAGCTCGATCATCTCGACGCGTGGGATCTCGATTCGCGTCTCGAGATGGCCATGGATGCGCTCCGGTGCCCGCCGGGCGACACGCCGGTCAAGATCCTTTCGGGGGGAGAGAAACGCCGCGTGGCGCTCTGCCGCCTCCTCCTCCAGAAACCGGACATCCTCCTCCTGGATGAACCGACGAACCATCTCGACGCGGAGACGGTGGCGTGGCTCGAGCAGCATCTCCAGCGCTATGCGGGAACGGTCATCGCCGTCACCCACGACCGGTATTTTCTCGACAACGTGGCGGGGTGGATTCTCGAACTCGACCGCGGCGAAGGAATTCCATGGAAAGGGAACTACTCGTCGTGGCTCGAGCAGAAACAGACGAGGCTCGCACAGGAGGGAAAAGCGGTGTCCGACCGCCAGAAGACCCTCCAGCGCGAGCTCGAGTGGGTCCGCATGGCGCCCCGGGCGCGCCAGGCCAAGTCGAAGGCGCGTGTGCAGGCGTATGAAAAGCTCCTCTCCCAGGAGAGCGAGGCCCGCGCGCGCGAACTCGAGATCTTCATTCCGGCCGGACCGCGCCTGGGCGGCGTGGTGATTCAGACCGAGAACATCGTCAAGGCGTACGGGGATAACATCCTCATGGAGAACGTGAGCTTCTCGCTGCCGCCCGGCGGGATCGTCGGCGTCATCGGTCCCAACGGTGCGGGAAAAACGACGCTTTTTCGTATGATCACGGCAGAGGAGAAGCCGGACTCAGGCACACTTCGCCTCGGCGAAACGGTGACGCTCGCCTACGCGGACCAGGACAGGAATCTGGATCCGGAGAAGACCGTGTGGGAGACGATCTCCGACGGCAAGGACCAGATTCTCCTCGGCGACAGAGAGGTGAATTCGCGCGCCTACGTCGCGAGGTTCAACTTTTCGGGATCGGATCAGCAGAAGAAACTCTCGATGCTTTCGGGGGGTGAGCGGAACCGTGTCCACCTCGCCCGCGTGCTGAAGAGGGGGGCGAACGTGATCCTTCTCGACGAGCCCACCAACGATCTCGACGTGAATACGATGCGCGCGCTCGAGGACGCTCTCGAGAGCTTCGGCGGGTGCGCGGTGGTGATCAGCCACGACCGGTGGTTTCTCGACCGCATTGCCACGCACATCCTCGCCTTCGAAGGGGAGAGCTCGGTGTTCTGGTACGAGGGGAACTACTCCGAGTACGAGAAGGACCGGCATCGCCGCCTCGGCACGGCAGCCGATCAGCCCCACCGGATCCGGTACCGGCACCTGACGAGGCAGTAGCGCGGGGGACTGTGGACGGACAACCCGCATGGGAGTAAGATCGCTTCAATCCACCGAGGAAACAGAAGTCAAGAACCGGAGGTGTAGCGCGTCATGACGGTTGAGAGTTCCGAGTACGAAGCCGGGAACGAGAGGCTCACACGGAGAGGACGCTTGCTCATTTGGTTTTGGGCGGTGGGGATTCTGGCGTTCTACGCGGCGGTCGCTATTCTGGGCACATCCCGGCTTCACCAGTACCGTGACCAGTCGTGGAACAAGTTAGAAGCGCTCGTTGCATCCACCACGACAGAGTCCGGCCCGCGGGGGGCGGCGGCGGACACGACGGGAACTCCGCCTGTGGACGTCTACGTCGGTACGTACATCCATTACATAGGGGACGTGCTCAGTGCGACGGGGAGCTGGAAGGCCGACTTCGACATCTGGTTCCGGTGGCGCGGCGAGACGGTGAGCCCCGGCGAGCATTTCCAGATCGTGAACGGCGCGATCGAGTCGAAAGAGAAACTGGAATCCTATGCCCGGGAGGGCGAGCGGTACGAGCGGTATCGCGTGCAAGCGCGGATCGTGGCGCGGCACGACGCGAGAAGAAGCCCGTTCGGAGGCGGCGTGCTCGCCATACAGATCGAAGACGGAATGGACGGCGCCAAAAGCCTGCGGTACGTGGCCGATGAGGACGGCATCGTCCTCGCTCCCGACGCCGTCAATCCCAACTGGAAGGTCCGGAAGACGATGAGCATCGTCACCAGCCATCGTCATCCATCGCGGCTCGGCGACATGCGGCTCGCCGAGGGATCGTCGGACGTTCGTTCGCGTTTCGAATTCGGCTTTTCGGGGGCTTCGTCCGGCTGGGCAGTGTACACAAGCCTCTTCCAGGCCCTTTTCGTGGCGGTCGCCATCGCGCTCATCGCCCCTTTCATCAAGCCGATTCACGTGGACCCGCGATTCGGCCTCGGCATCGGCGGGGTCTTCGCGGCTGTCGGCAACAACATCGTCGCCGGAATCTCGCTGCAGAATGCGGGGGGCATCACGCTCGCACAGGTGACGAACGCGGTCGGTCTGGCGACGATTTTCCTCACCATCGTGCAGTCGACCGTTTCGCTGTATATTTACGACTCGTTGGGTCGTCAGCGGCTGTCGCGGGCCCTCGACATGGCGTGCTTCGCCGCCTTTGTCGTGGGATACGTTGCCGTCAACGTGGCGCTCCCCCTGGCGGCGCGGGGGTGATGGCCGCGGCACGTACTTCTCGTTTTCCCGGAGCGTGCGGCGGCATTCGGTCTTCGTCGGCCTGCGGTTGACGGCGCTCGACGCATCGGGTACGATCGTGCCGACCGCAGCGCGTACAGTCTCGGAAGGGAGGTTGGATCATGAAAGCAGTCAGGATCACAGTGCTCGCGGCCCTCGTGGTTACCGCCGCGATCGCCGCGCAGGCCAGCGAGATCGGTCACTTCTCCCCGGGTGTGGCGAACATTCGCGACTACTATGTTCCCGAGCCGGGGTTCTACGGGTTTCTCTACAACTACTGGTACATGAGCGATCAGCTCAATGACCGTAACGGTGACGAAATCAGCCAGGTCACTGTCGGAAAGTCGCCGCTCACGACCACTGTAGACGTATCAGTGGACCTCGATGTGTACGTGGTGATACCCGGTGCGATGTGGGTATCCGACTGGAAGATCCTCGGAGCGAAATACGCGGCATACGCGATGTTCCCGCTCTCGAATACCAGCATCGCGGCGTCGCTCGTGACCCAGACCGGCACGGGGCGAAACATCGAGGATTCGCAGTTCAGCCTTGGAGACTGTTTCGTGCAGCCGGTGTGGCTGGGCTGGACGAGAGCGCACTTCGATGCGGCGTTGGGATACGGTTTCTATGCGCCGATCGGGAAGTACGACACCGAAACCGTGACGCTCCCCGTCATCGGCGATGTCACCGCCGAGGCGTCGGATAACATCGGCCTCGGTTTCTGGACGCACCAGTTCCAGGGCGCGAGCGCGTGGTACCCGTGGACGGACAAACGGATGGCCGTCGCCGGCGCATTGACGTACGAAATCCACGGGAACAAGCAGGACTTCGACCTGACGCCCGGTCAGAACCTCGCGCTGAACTGGGGAGTGAGCGAGTACCTGCCGTTGACGAAAGACCAATTGTTCGTGCTCGAAGTCAGCGCCCTTGGCTACGACAGCTGGCAGCTCACCGACGATAGCGGCGATGATGCCCGCAATGCAGACGTGCGCGACGAGGCGCACGGAGTGGGATTGCAGGTCGGTTCGATCTACACCCCCTGGAAGGTCGCGCTGAACTTCAGGTACATCTATGAATACGCGGCGACGGACCGGTTCCAAGGTCAGTCGTTCGGGCTGAACCTGGCCGTCGGCTTCTGAAGAACGACCGGGAGGGGTCGCAGCACGGACCCCTCCCGTGAATTTCCGGACAATCCACGACCACCACGAAATGACATTCAGAAACCGACTTCATCTCCTCACGTTGGATCCGTTCTTCGGTCTCACGTCCGCATGGGGGAAGTATCTCATCTCTGCGCAAATGGCGGTGGGAGCGGCCCTCGTCATCGTATCGATCTTCTCCGTGCCGACGTACAAACGCCTCATCGGCGAGGACGGAATCGTCGAGTACGGCTCCGCCCTCTGCTGGTTCCTGGCGGCGATCGTCGTGGTCGTGACCGTCTCGTCGTTCGCGAAAAGAAACAGATACCTCTCGTTGGCTTACGGCTTCCTGTTCGTGTTCTTCGTGGCATGCGGCGGAGAGGAGATAAGCTGGTTTCAGAGGATTCTGCATTACGACGGCGCGTCGGCGATCATAAATATGAACAAGCAGGGCGAATTGAATCTGCACGACATCGGCCACATCTCGATATTCTCGAATAGTTTCTTCCTTCTCTTTCTGGCCGTGTTCTTTGCCTATCCTTACATCGTGATGCGAAGCGAAACCGCCAAGCGCCTGGTCCGAGAGAACGACTTGCCGATACTCGGCTGGCAAGCCGCAGCGATTGCCGCGCTGACGCTTCTCGTATGGGGGATATTGGGTGTCCGCTTCGGCACTCTGGGTTTTCATCCTTATTCGCTGTATGGATACTACACACAGATGGACGACGAAGTTTTCGAACTGCTGGCGGCGTTTTCCTTCTTCAGCTTCGTGCTGCTGGATTCACACGTGAAGCGCGCTCTCAAGCGGCGAGCCGCAAGTTGAGCCGGCTCGATCCCCGCGGAGGATAGCGTGACTGGAAAGAGCATTCCGGCCCGCCGATCGGTTGTTCTTTCGCTTGTGGCGCTCGCCGGCTGCTTGCTCGCGGCCGGGTGCGGCGATGACGCCGTCGAGAAACCGGCTCCAAAGACGAACGAGGAGCTCATCGCCGGTTTCCAGAAGCTCCTCGACGACGCCGTCGCCGATGACGGCGGCGCTCGCGATGAAGCTCGTCGAAGAGGGCCGCTTCGCGCTGGACGATTCGATCTATCACCTTCTCCCCGACAGCATCATGGAAGGGCTCCACGTGTACAAGGGACACGACTACAGCGGCGACATCACGATCCGTCAGCTGATGGGTCACCGCTCCGGGCTTGCCGATTACGTCGAAGACGGGGACGAGAACAAAAACGGCCTTCCCGATTTTCTGGAACTCCTGATTGCGGAGCCCGGACGGTTCTGGTCTCCGGAGGAGACGATCGAGTACACGAAGTCGCACCTCTCTCCGCTGTTCGCGCCGGGGACGGGGTACCACTACAGCGACACCAACTACCAGCTTCTCGGCCTCGTCTGCCAGCAGGTAAGCGGCAAAGCTCTGAACGTTCTCTATCGCGATGAGCTCTTCGGTCCGCTCGAAATGGATCACACGTACATGGAGTTCTACGACGATCCTCTCCCGAGCGTCCCGGAACACGGCCTCTCGCACGTGTATTTCGAGGACTACGACTACACCGACTGGAGGAGCGCTTCGGCGGACTGGGCCGGTGGTGGGCTCGCCAGCACGACAGAGGATCTGTCGAAGTTCATACGCGCGTTCGCGGATGGAACTGTCTTCGAGGACGCCCGGAGCAAGGACGAGATGCTCGCGTGGGGGGCAACGGAAAGCTCCGGGGTTCAGTACGGATTGGGAGTCGTCCGGATCAACCTCGCGGTACTGGGAGCCATGGGGGCGGGCGAGATCTACGGGCACGACGGATTTCCGCAGTCGTTCATGTTCTACTGGCCGAAGCAGAACGTGACGATCGTCGGTACGCTGAATCAGGCCGTGAGCGAACGCATTCAGTCGCAGGATATCGTGGTCGGTGTCGTAGATCTGCTGCGGGATTGAATCGGAACCCTGTCATGTCTCCGACGCAACTCCCGCTGTCGAAACCGTTCGCTCACCTCGTGAGCCGCAGCACGATCTCGCGCGCAACCTGCTCGAAAACGGTGTCGAGCTCGTCGGCGTCCGGCGCGAAGTAGAACCCGCCTTCCGGCTGATCCGGGTCGTAACTCGGATTCGTCACCAATTCATCCCTCACGGGATCGTAGGCCTCGCGGACGTTGGCGATCTCGATGAGAAGTCTCGCGTCCGGCTGCTTCCAGGTTTCCGTCACACGCGGGTTTCCCAGACCGATGGTGAAGACCGCTATGCCGTTGCTGCGGGCTGCAGATGCGGCCTGCCGGAGATTCTGGCCGGCGAGGCTTTGAAGATTCGCGGTTGTCTTTTCCATGCCGTTGGGGAAGGTCGATACCGTATATCTCACCGCCGGATAGAGGGCCTGGCTGAGGCGATCGTACGAGTAGAGTGAGGGATCGACGACGCCCTTCGAACTCGGATCCTGGTTTCCCTTGATGACGGCGTCGTAGGTCGTTCCTCCAATCGGGAATATGCCTCGAAGCGCCGTGGGGCGGCCGTCGGTGAAAAACACGAGCGCCCGGAAGGCCGCGGGGTCCCAGTCGTTCTCGAGCTGGTGCTTCCCCGCGATGAAACCGTCGCTGAGGTTCGTGAAAGCGAGGGCCTCCATCTTGCGAATCGTGTGCTTCATGGGGGACGTGAAATCGTGGCCGAGCGGATAACGCAGTTCGGTCCCCGTGGAGAAGAGCACGAGGCTCATCTTGTCCATGTTGTCGTCGAAGTAGCCCACGAAGTTTTCCGCCGCGCCCCGGAGATAGCCGATCGCGTCGATGCCGTTGTAGGGCTCTCCGAGCGACTCGGTGTTGTCGAGCACGATAGCGATGGACAACGGGCGCCGCTCCGCTTCGGCGGTGGCGCGCACCGTCACGTTGCGGATGCCGACCAGGCGAAGGAATGTAGTGGGCATATCCGTCGTGCCGTCCACGTGGACTCTCGGTTGCGCCGGGTCGGGACTGAAGCTCACCGAGAATCCGTGCGTCGTCGTTCCCATGAATCCGCCCTCGAAGTTCATCTCTCCGTACTCGTAGGCGGCAGCCTGCGCCTTGGATCGACCCGTGGGCAAGATGCGCGCGCCGGAAAGGGCCGCGGCGTCGACGGCCTTCGACAGCTGCGCCTTGACGACGACGAGCCGCCCGAGATCGATCGCCAACCCGAGTACGGCGAGCAGGGCAAACAGGGCGAATGCCGCCATCACGACGGCCTGACCGCTCTTCTCCGAGAGTTTGCGCGTGACTGATTTCATGACATCCCCTAGCTCCATGTCAAAAGACCGCGAGACTTCCCAGTACGATCGTCCCCTTGCCGGAAGCGAGGCCCGATCTGCCGTAGAAATGTTGTTGTTGAGAGAACAGCTCTACCACGACGAGAGACATGTTCCGCGGTATCGTCCGGCCGTTGGGAACAACTGCGGGCGCCGAACCGGCCCCTGGCGGCAGCGTTCCGACAGCGCTTCTCCGATTCAAGCCCCCGATCGACTGCTGGTCCGTGATGACCGGGTTGTTGTGTTTGTCGAGCGAGATCTTCGTCAATATGGCCTTTCCCGTCGGCCCGTCGAGCTGCAGCGTTCCGCTCACTCTGGTGAGCGCGGCGAAAGTCTCGTCGAACCCCGCGCCGCGAGAGCATACGTTGGCGGCCTCGCGGCTCAGATGTGTCAGTCGAAGCTCGGAATCCAGGAGCACGCACACGTCGACCATGCCGATGAGGAGCAGCAGAAGCAGAGGCAAGAGAAGGGCGAACTCGAGAACCGAGGTTCCTCTGTGATTCATCGGCGGAAACAAGCGAAACAAACGCACGGCTTCTCCTCCTGCTACACGTCGAAGGGTTCGTTCTGGGACATGAGGGATACCGAATAGTGATGGGTCCCGTCCCGAAACAGAGGCTTGATGAAGGGGGTCACCAAGTCGATGTTATAGTCGACGCTTATGGTGACGACGTCTCCCGGTCCCCCGGCGTCGCCGGGTCCGTCCGGGCCGGCGATGGTGACATCTCCCGGTTCGACCTCGAGACCGGGCACCGCGCGCTGCAACGTGGAGACGATCGAGTCGATGCGGGACAAGAATTGCCCGGGGTTGTTCGGGTCGGGAAGCACGCTTCCCGTCACGGTGAAACGGGATGCCTCGCGAACGGCGCTATGCAGCGCGAACTGTATATAGAAGAGTCGTCCGAAATCGAAGATGGCGAACATAAGCCCGAAGAAGACGAGCGCGATCAGCGAGAACTCGACGAGCGTACTGCCCTCCTGCCCGAGGATGACGGGCACGACACGCCCTCGCACGAGGCGCCGTCGCAGAGACGATCGCATAGATCCCCTTTCGATGCTCGATGCCTGTCGTGGTGAGATGTAATTTCGCAGGTGCAAACCGCGCCTGCCCGGCGCGGGGCCGAGCAAGCTCACCGAGGAACGGGTGCCGAGAATTGCAAAATGCATGACAACGAACGTGCCCGGTCTCGAGTTCGCGGTCGTGTCGAGCGGAACGACAGGGAATCGCGGGACCAGACGCGTCGGTCCGGGATACTCCAGGGAGCACGCCCCTCCCGACCGGGCGCGCGAGAACGGCGGTCGAATGGGCTTCGGAGTTCTTGTGAAGGGATGACGCTAACCCGCGGGAAAATCGTTCGTTCGTCTCGCGGCGCTCGGGGGGCGCGAAGGCGGTTGACGGTCGTCCTGAGCGGGTGTCGCGCGCCGTCGAACCCGCCGGCTCGCGGGGGCAGAGGGGGATTTTTCCGAGCCAAAAAATCGGTGGAGAGATTCGCCGATGAGCGGCCTGCATCATCACGAAGACCGTGACCCGGGCGTCGCTCGGGCGTCGCGTTGGGGACTCGTGCGCAGCACCCGTGTCGAAACTGGGTGGTTTCGCCGAACCCCGGAAGCGGTCCCGCTTGGAAGCAAGGGTCGCGTGCCGCCGGATGGCCTCCGCTTGACATCTCGGGCTTCGCTTCGTAAACTCCCCCAATCTTTTCTTGCTCGAACATTGTCGTGTTCGAGAAATTCCGGGCACGATCGTCGGCGGGCGAGCCGGTGCATTCGCCCCGGCTCTCGCCAAACCTCTCGTGACGTCAACCAAGGATCCGAAGAACATGTCTCAAGCATCCCAACAAAAGCCCTTTGTCTCCTCCGAATCGCGAATGAGGGAGCTCAGTCCCCGCGCCGCGGTCCTCGGGGTCGTCATGGCCATGATCATGGGGGCGGCCAACGCGTACCTCGGACTGAAGGCGGGGATGACCATCGCCGCGACGTACACCACCGCCGTCGTCGGGATGGCGGTGATCAAAGCGTTCAAGGGAACGCTCCTCGAGGAAAACGCGGCGAGAACCGTGGGATCGATCGGCGGCAACGTCGCGACCGGCGCGATCTTCACTCTTCCCGCGTTTTTCATCGCCTCGGTGTGGGACCCGTTCTACTCGGCCGAGCACTATGTGATCTCCACGATCATCCTCGTCGTGGCGGGGATTCTCGGCATCATGTTCGTCACCGTTCTCCGGCGCGTCCTCGTCGAAGATCCCGAGCTCCCGTTTCCCGAGTCGATAGCGGCGTCGGAGATACACAAGTCCGGGCAGGCGGGAGTTCAGAACACGAGGTTCCTGTTCACGGGGATGGGAATCGGGGCGTTCATCAGCGCGCTCGTCGAGTTCAAGTTCATCGCCGGCAGCTGGCAGAGGCTCTTGGATCTGAAGCAGGGCACCCTTCTCCTTAAGGCGCCGGGGATGAACCCCGCGTACTTCGGCGTCGGCTACATCATCGGGCCCAAGCTCGGGGCCATCAACTTCAGCGGCGGTGTGCTCGCCTGGGGACTCCTCACGCCGATCATTGCCTACGGGCTCCACCGGGGCGATCTCAGTGCGGTCGGCGACTGGAGCGCTGAACTGACATCGGTGTGGAAGAACTACGTTCGCTACATCGCCATCGGCGGGATGCTCGTCGGCGCTCTCTACACGCTCTACAAAATGCGGGCGAGTCTCGTGAACGGTCTCACGCGCTCGTTCTCGTACGTGAGAAAATCGACGGCCGGAGAGGGATCTGTTCTCCGGACGGACAAGGATATCAGCATCCGTTGGTCGCTCCCCGTGATCGGCGTGATCGCGGTCATCATGATGTTCATCTTCCGGTATTTCGCGGGGAGTTACATCCCCGCCGCCGTTGCGTCGATCGTGATGCTCTTTCTCGGCTTCGTGTTCGCCGCGGTGTCGGGGTACCTCGTGGGGATCATCGGTGTCAGCAACAACCCGACGAGCGGGCTCACCGTATCGGTTCTCATCGTCGTTGCCTTTCTGATGCTGGCGTTGGGGATGAAAGGCGAAGCCGCCGTCGCGGCGGTGCTCGGCGTGGCGGCGTTCACCTGCACGAGCGTTTCCGTCGCAGGTGAGATGATGCAGGACCTGAAAGCGGGACAGATCCTCGGATGCACGCCGTGGAAAATGCAGATGGGGGACATCTTCGGCGTCGCGGGCGCCGCCGTCGTGATGTTCTTCTTTCTCTCTCTGCTCCATCTGGGAGACGTGAAGAGGGTCGTCGGCACCGAGCTGGAGAGTCTCGAGAAGAACCAGGTCACGACCGTCGTCTACAAAGGAACGAACCCCGATCTCGCGGGAAAGACGTACACGCTCGATGAGATCCGTGCTCTCGAACCGGAACGTCAGAACGACGTCCTCGGCACGCAGGCGGGTTTCGGCGGCGAGAAGCTGCCCGCCCCTCAGGCGAGCCTCATGGCTGTCGTGGGACGGGGTATCGTCGAGAAGAAAGCCGAGCTCATCCTGATCGTCGTCGGCGTATTCATGGGGCTCGCGTTCATACTGATGCAGGTGAAAAGCCCGATGCTGATCGCCGTCGGGATGTACCTGCCGATCGACACGTCGTTCGCCATCTTCGTCGGCGGGTTGATGAAGGGCATTCTCGAGAATGTGCTCCAGAAGAGATCCGTGGAGCCGGGCGCCAGGGAGAAGATCATGAACGTGGGAGTCCTGCTCGCTTCGGGCCTGATAGCGGGAGAAGCCTTGCTCGGACTTATGTTCGCTGGGCTCGCGTTCCGTGAAGTGAGAATTCCGGAGATCTTCGCTTCGCCGAGTTACGTGCTGAGCCTGGTGTTTATCGCGGTGATCGGCGTGGTGCTGGTCAGCTTGCCGCTCAGGAACGCACGCGCCTCGAAGTAGGGGGGCGCGAGGCAAATCAATAGGGCGCCGGATCGCTCCGGCGCCCTATATTTCCGCTGAAACACGGCCTGCTATTCCAAAAGAGCGATCCGAGTCGCGCCGAAGGCATCACCTGCACAGGGCCTTGATGCGCCCCCACGTCGATTCCTCGGTGGGGATCGTTCCCCACGGCGGAGTAAAGACGATACTGTCGAACTCCGCTCCGTCGCTGTCCGTCCCGATGACGATGCTCGCTATTCCTACCCCAGCGATCTCGAGGTAGCCGCCCATGGATGACGGCGTAGTCCGGTAAGAGCTGGCGATCAAGTTGCCGTCTCTATCGTAGGCCGCGACGTATCCGAGCATCGATCCGACCTCCGAGTCGAAGGCGAGCATTCTCACCCAATCTGTCGTCGCGGGGGTCGTCGTCCCCGGGACGACGAAGTGGGCCTCGATCGAGGTCGCCGTGCTGCTCGACAGGTACATGGCGTTCGGGGCCGTGCCTCCCGCGTTCAGGAAGTACTGGTAGTTCTGGGGTTCGAGTTCCAGAACGTCTGCGACCGGAATACCCGTGCCGAAAACGATTCCGAGCGACTGGTATCTGTTCGCCGCTGCGTAGCTCAATGGAGGAGAGACAGCGTAGTCATCAAAGCTGACCGTTCCGGCGATCGCCGTCTGGGCCGCCATCAGGATCGACACAAAGAACAGAGCTTTTGCAATTCTCATCGGCCCCCCTTGTGGGTGAAGGCGGTGGTCACAGCCCAGCTGGACGCTCGGGCACGCCTGTTTCCTCGTTTACTAACTGGTATAATTGTACCACGGATCGGGCGTTTGTTCAATCGCGAGGAACGGAGACGGAAGGAAACGAGCCGGGAAGAGGGTTGTTCAGAACGTCATTTGACTCGCTGAAATCCTTGCTTGCCCTCGGTCTGGAGGCGCCAGACGTCGATCTTCTCGCCCCACGGTGCGAGGGCGGCGAAGAGCCGTGGAACGGCATCGCGCGGGGAAGCGGCGTTCGTCTGGACGACGAGCGCGGTGCGGCCCTCGAGAGATGGGGGAAGGCAGCGGATGTCGTTGCGGCAGTCGGTCACCGTCCCCCGCCAAAGGGTTAAGAAGTACACGCTTGCGAGCGGATCCAAGCGGTCGTTGTACCACGGCGCGTGCGGGAACCCCATGAGATAGGCCGACCGGTAGTTCTGTTTATTCAGCTCGGCCACGAGCTCCCGGGCTTCCGCCCGATACTCCCTCGGAACCTGCCCAACGGTCCAGGCGCACTGCACGAACATCGCGAGCGACACGACCACGGTTGCAGCGATCGACACCCGGCGCGAGCGCCTCAGCAAGAAAGCGGTAACCCCGATGCCGAGAACGGCGGCTGACGCGATCCATTCGAAGGCACCCGGCGCTTTCTCGGCGGCCCACAGGAGCGTCGTCCAGCCGGGCCAGAGGTAGCTGCTTCGCGCCGCGGGATTGTAGAGCGCGTTCGTGTCGAAGACGAGAACTCGAAGGACGAAGAGAAGAGCGAGCCCGAGGGGGAGGGCGAAGAACCAGGGCTTTCTTTTTCTCGCCTCATCCGTCGCCCACACCGCGGCAACCACCGACAACATCGGATACGCGGGCAATCCGTACCACGGCCACTTGGAAGTGAAAAGGCACAGGCCGGCGAGGAGGAAAACACCGTATGCCGCGAGAAGCCCGAGGGCTCTGCGCGATCCGCCGTTGCCGCTTCGGTCTCCTGCGAACGCGTTCCTCCAGCGGAAAAGCGTCGCCGCCGCAGCGACGATGAGAAGCGGGGTCCACGGGAAGAACGAGAGCCAGAACGCCTTGAGATGGACGAACCGCGACGAATACGCGGTAACGGCGGCGCCCGTTCGTCCGAATATTTCGTACACGAAGTACGTTTCCCAGAACTCCGTCCCGTGCACCGCGAACTGGAACACGTGCCACGGGAGCGCGATCACGACGATGGCCCCGAGAGTCCAGCGAAGATACGCTGTCGCGCCGCGGCGATCCGTGAACCACAGATACACGAGGACCAGCGCCAACGGTATCAGGGCGAACGGGGCTTTCACCATCATCGCGAGGCTCACGGAAACCGCCGACGCCGCTCGCGCCCATCTCCGCTCGCGCGCGTGCACGCCGCAGACGATCGCGAGAAACGAGAGCAGCATGAGAAGCGTATCGAAACTCGCGGAACGTCCGGCGTGTTCGAAGAGGTACTGGTGGTTGAGTACGACGAGAAGCGCCGCTCCTGCGCCGGCGGCAATCCCCGCCATTCGCCGCCCTGCAATATACACCGCGACGAAAAGCAGCAGCGCCGCGAGCGCCGATGGAAAGCGGGCCTTGAACTCGAGCGACCCCGGGATCCATTTCATGGAGAACGCCATCAGCCAATAGGGAAGGGGCGGCTTGTTGAGAAAGAGTTCGCCGCAGTAACGTGGAGTGAGGAAATCCCCCGACGCGGTCATCTCCGCAGCCACAGCGGTGTAGAGCGCTTCGTCGCCGTCGTGGAAAGCCGCTTCGCCGAGGCCGCCGAAAAGAAGCCACGCCCCGAGCACGATGAGCCCGATCCCCACGAGGAGCTCGAGGGCGAGATTCTGCTTCGTCGCGGCAGCCATTGCGAGTGTCCGGTCCTTCCTGGCGTCATCCGTTCGTGTCGACGGAGGGAGAGCATAGCAGATGGGACCGTCTCGTGAAAATCGGGGTTGACTCGAGTCACGAAACAAATATACTTACCGGTAATTCATACCTTCCGGTCGGTATACCATGGCCGGAAATTGCCTAACGATCTCACCATCAACAAGTCCCGGAGGTTTGAAGATGAGTGAACCGGGGCTCAAGGCCCTCAGCGGAAAAGACGCCCGGGAGCGCCTGCTCATTGCGGCCGTCCAGTTGTTCGCCCGCAAGGGGTACGCCTCCACATCGGTCCGCGAGATCGTCGAGGCGGCGGGCGTGACGAAACCGGTGCTCTATTACTACTTCAGGAACAAGGAAGGGATTTTTATCGCGATGATGCAGGAGGCCGCCGCCATCCACCGCACCGTCCTCGACGAAGTCCGGCAATCGGGCGGGACGGCAACCGAACGCATCGTTCTGCTCATCGACCGCGTGTATACACTCGCGCTCGAAAACGTGCTCGCTGTTCGAGCGATCGATACCGTCTATTACGGCCCTTGCGAAGAAGCTCCCGAGTTCGACTTCTCGCAGATGCACGGCGAATTCGACAATCTCCTTCGCGCTCTCGTCGAAGAGGCCATGGCTGCTGGAGAGCTTCCTGGCGGCGACGTCAACGAGGTGGCCCTCGCGCTCGAGGGTGTCTTCATGGCAGGAAAGGCGTCGTTCTCGGATCGATGCCATCCGGGGGATCCTCTCCCGCCCGACAGTCTTCGAAGGATCATTCGCATTGTTCTCGACGGTGTTCGCGCGCGGCCTCAGGGCCAAACGGAGGAAGGACGATGACTATCAAACGACTCGTGCTCTTGTGTACGACAATGCTCGGAATCGCGCTCGCGGCTCTCGGCTGCTCGCGCGACACGACGGGTTCCCGCGCCGACACGAAATCCGGCGCCGGTTCGGCTGGCGGGAAGCCTCCGGTCGCCGTGGAGGTCGCCATCGCGAAAGTGGATTCTCTCACTGAATCCATCGATGTTGTCGGATCTCTCGCGCCGAAGCTCGCCGCCGACATTCGCTCTGAAGTTTCGGGTACGGTTGTGGAAGTCGCCGTGACCGAGTGGGTGCCCGTGAGAAAGGGCACCGTGCTGGCGCGTCTCGACCCGCGCGAAGCCGAGGCGGCGGTGGCCGCTGCCAGGGCGGCCGTTCTCCAGGCGGGGGCGAACGAGAACCGGGCGGTGCGGGAGGCGGCGCGGAGCGATAGACTCAGTCAGGCGGGTCTCGCCACTCAACAGATGCTCGACGACGCCCGCACACTACAGGAGGCCGCAGCGGCGAGCACCGCGGCGGCGAAAGCCCAGCTCGCCGCGGCGGAGTACCGGCTGGAGAAAACGGTGATACGAGTGCCGTTCGACGGCGTTGTCGCCGCGCGAAACATCGATGTCGGCGACTACGTGGAAAGCATGGGAACGGTACGGCCGCTCTTCCAGGTTGTCGACAACCGCCGTCTCGATCTCACGGTGACCGTCCCGTCGACCAGGAGCGCTCTTATCCGCGACGGCCAGCGGCTCACATTCACCACAGACGCAGCGCCGGGGCGCGCGTTCACCGGCGAGATCGCCCACATCAACCCGGTGGTCGACGAGACGACGCGAACGGTCAAGGTGATCGCCGAAGTAGCCAACGAAGACGGCTATCTGCGAGGAGGGATGTTCGTCGGCGGGCGCATAGAAATCGGAGAGCGCCGGGGCGCGCTGCAGGTACCGCGAAGCGCGATCTCAGAGTGGGACGTGGCGGGGAGCCGCGGCGAACTCTACACCGTCGAGGAGGGAATCGCGCGGCGCCGCGAAGTGCGGACCGGATCGGCAGTAGGGAACCTCGTCGAGATCACATCGGGGATCAACGCAGGCGAACAGATCATCACGCGCGGAGGGTTCAACGTTCGCGACGGCGACCGCGTGCGCGTCGTCTCGACGTCGAGCTAGGCAGAGGCCGATTTCCCAACGCGTGCATTCAAGGAGCGACACATGTTTCTTTCGAATCTATCGATCAAGCGCCCGGTCTTCGCAGCCGTCATGATGCTGGCGCTCGTCACCCTCGGCATATTCTCGTACCGCCGCCTGGCGATCGACATCATGCCGGACGTCGAGATTCCGTATATCACCATCGTCACCATCTACCCCGGGGCTTCACCGGAGACGGTGGAAAGGGAGGTGAGCAAGCGGATCGAAGAGGCGGTGAACCCGATTTCCGGCGTCAAGCACGTCGGCTCGATCTCCAGGGAGGGCGTGTCCACGGTCTGGGTCGAGTTCGACCTCGAGGTCGAGGTGGGCGAGGCCGTTCAGGAGGCGCGCGTCAAGGTGAGCGCGATCCGCGGCAATCTGCCCGATGACATCGCCGAACCGATCGTCGATAAGATCGATTTCTCGTCTCTCCCCGTGGTCTCGCTGGCGGTCCGGTCGGATCGTTTGACGCCGCGCGAGTTGACCGACGTTGCCGAGAAAAGCATCCAGCGCCGCGTCGAGAATATCGAGGGGGTGGGGAAGGTCGATCTCGTGGGCACGTCTTTTCGCGAGGTCGCGGTGGAACTGCTTCCCGAAAGGCTCGACTCGTACGGCCTCGGCGTCGATGACGTGATTGCGGGCCTGAGGGCAGAAAACGTCAACGTGCCGGTCGGTCGTTTGAATCGCGGCGGCACCGAACACCCGATCCGTGTGTCGGGCAAGCCATCCGAGGTAGACGGCTACAGGTCGCTCGTGATCACGGAGATCGACGGGCGTCCCGTCACCCTCGCAGACGTCGCCCGTATCGTCGACGGCGTCGAAGAGAAGCGCACGCTCGCGCTCGTCGACGGAAACCCCGCCGTCGCTCTCGACGTGATCAAGCAGAGCGGCGCCAACACGGTGGCGGTCGTGGACGAAGTCCGCCGCGAAGTCGATGTCCTGCAGAAAGAAATGCCCGTGGGAACGACGATCGACATCGTGCGCGATTCGTCGATCTGGATCCGTGAGTCCGTAGCAGATGTCAAGGAAACCCTCCTTATCGGCGCGTTTCTCACCATATTCATCGTGTTCTGCTTTTTGAACTCCTGGCGGTCGACCGTCATCACGGGGCTGACGCTGCCGATTTCGGTCATCTCTTCCTACATCATCATGAACGCCGTCGGAATGTCGATCAATACGATGACGCTCATGGCCCTGTCGCTATCGATCGGGCTTCTGATCGACGACGCGATCGTCGTGCGCGAAAACATCGTCCGGCACCTCGAACGGGGAGAGGATCACTACAAGGCGGCGGGGGATGCGACGACCGAGATCGGGCTCGCCGTGCTCGCGACGACGATGTCCATCGTGGCCGTGTTCGTGCCCGTCGCGTTCATGGGAGGTATCGTCGGACGTTTCTTCCGCGACTTCGGGATCACGGTCGCCTTCGCCGTTCTCGTGTCGCTTTTCGTCTCGTTCACGCTCGACCCGATGCTCTCC
>CAZYCB010000506.1:0-9899 GCA_964645735.1 uncultured bacterium
GAGGCGATCGATCAGGTTGCCGAGCGCTCCGCCGAGTATCATTCCGAGAAAAACGCGTTTCCAACGCTCCTCAGGGGGAACCTTTTCGGCGAGGAACATGATGAACACCGACGCAGCCACGCTCGCCGCGATGAGGAACACCCTCCCCCCCTGGAGTATGCCGAAAGCCGCTCCCGAGTTCCGCACGAGGGTCACGCGAAAAAAACTGTCGATGACGTCGAAATTCTTGCCGAGGGCCCAGAAGAATTGTTTTGAAACCTGATCGAGGAGAATGACGATCAGAGATGACAGAAGAAACCCCACCACTCAGCTCCTCTGAAGTCTCTCCTGTTTGGATTTGCACGCCACGCAGAGCCTGGCCGCAAGGTAGGCTTCCAGCCGCTTCACCGGTATCTTGTCCTGGCAGATCTCGCACACACCATACGATCCGTCGGCGATGCGCTTGAGCGCGTCTTCGAGCTGTCCAAGATACTCGGTCTCCTGGCTCGCGTGCAGGAACGCCTGCTCCTGGTCCATCGCATCGCTGCCGATGTCGGCCATGTGGTTCGAGTAGCCCTGGCTGCCGCTGGCCTTGTTCGTTGTGCGATCCGATATCTCTTCCTCGATGAAACCGATGTTCTGCCGAACCCGGTCTCTCTCCGCCTCGATCAGTTTCTTGAAGCGTGTGAGCTCTTTCTTGTTCATCCCAACCTCTTGACGTTCCTGCAACCGACTGCTGTTCGAAGCGGCACAAGGCCTCAAAAAAAGCGCTGATAACATACTAGCGCGTTATGGGGTTGTCAATCAGATTCTCTCTGAATCCAAAGAGTTATCGATTCCCCATCGACCTCGAGCTCCGCGCTGTCATTCCACTCGGCCTTGCCCTTTTCTGCGTCACGGGAGAGCGTCTCGTTCTTGATGAATTCCCCCTGCGCCGCGAACACGCGGCCGGCGACTTCGCCTCCTTCGTAGCGTATGCGTATTCGGTCGCTCACCTCGAAGCCCGCCTTTTTGCGGAGGTTCTGGAGCCGGTTGACGATCTCGCGCGCGATCCCTTCGAGCCGGAGCGCGTCGTCGATCTCGAGGACGAGCGCGACGGTCACGCCGCGTTCGTGACGCGCGCCGTACGGGGGGATTCCCTCGACCATCACCGACATGTCCTCGCGGCCCAAGGTCGCCTCCCCCTCTTCCGTCCCGACGGTGAGCTCGCCCGCCCTCAGGAACTCGCCCAGCGCCTCCTGGGGAAGCCCCTCGATGAGACGAACGATCTCGGGTACCCGCTTTCCGAAGCGTTTTCCGAGAACGGGGTAAGCCGCCGCCGCCTTCATCGTCACGCAGGAGGACAACCGATCGGCGAGCCGGATTTCTTTCACGTGGAGTTCGTCGCGGACGATCTCGCGAACTTCCTCGCTCGCGAGCAGTCTTTCGCATCTTCCCGAATCGTCGTGTATCGCCATCACCGAGAGCGGCTGACGGACCTTGATGGCCGCATCGTTTCGAACCGTGCGGCCCAGCGAAGAGATCACGAGTGCGGTGTCCATGAGCGCTTCGAGATCCGCGTCGACGAGTTCCGGAGAGGCTTCGGGGAAGGACGCGAGATGGATGCTCTCGCCTTCTCCCGCTCCGGTCATCGCCGCGGAGAGCGCCTGGTGGATCTCCTCGGCGACGAAGGGAACGAAGGGCGCGAGGAGTTTGAGCGTGCCGTGGAGCACCGTGTAGAGCGTGTTGTAGGCGGCGGTCTTGTCCGGGCCCATCTCGCCCTTCCAGAAGCGGCGCCGCGAACGGCGCACGTACCAGTTGCTCAGCTCGTCGAGGACGAACGTCTGGAGAGAGCGCGCGGCGCGCGTCATGTCGTACGCGTCCATCTGCTTGCGCACGTCCGTCACCGTCGAATGGAAGCGCGAGAGAATCCACCGGTCGAGGAGGTTCGGCGTGCCCCCTTTGTCGCCGGGACGAAAGTCGTCGATCTCGGCGTACATCGCGAAGAACGAGTACACGTTTCTGAGCGTCCCCAGGATCTTCTGCGACACGTCGGCGACCGCTTTTCTATCGAACCGCGTGGGGAGCCACGGCGGACTCGCCGATATCAGATACCAGCGGAGCGCGTCGGCTCCTTCCTTGTTCAGAACGTCCCAGGGCTCGACGACGTTTCGCCGGCTCTTGGACATCTTCTGGCTCTTCTTGTCGAGGACGAGCTCCGCCACCAGACAGCTCTTGTACGAACTCGTCCCGGTGAGAAACGTCGAGATGGCGAGAAGCGAGTAAAACCATCCCCGCGATTGATCGATCCCTTCGGAAATGAAGTCCGCGGGGTACTGGCTGTCGAACATCTTCCCTGTGTCGAACGGATAGTGATACTGCGCGAAAGGCATGCTCCCCGAGTCGAACCACGCGTCGATCACTTCGGTGACCCGGCGCATCTTCCCTCCGCACTCGGGACACTTGAGAACGAACCCGTCCGCCTGCGGCCGGTGAAGATCCAGCTCGCTGTCGCCGGGAATGTTCTCGCCGAGCGTCCTCAGCTCCTCGATGCTCCCGACGGCCAGCCGGTGCTCGCCCCCCTCGCAAACCCACACGGGGAGCGGCGTCCCCCAGTACCGTTCGCGGGAGAGCGCCCAATCGACGTTGCCCTCGAGCCAGTTGCCGAACCGGTTTTCGCCGACTTCCTTCGGGATCCAGTTGATCTCCTTGTTCGCCGCGATCATCTCGTTCTTGAAAGCGGTCGTCCGGATGTACCACGACTTGCGCGCGTAGTAGACGAGCGGCGTCGAACAGCGCCAGCAGAACGGGTACGCGTGCTTCACCTTGCCGCTCGCGTAGAGCTTCCCCGTCTCCTTGAGGCTGCGGATGATGTCCGGATCGGCCTCCTTGATCCACCGTCCCGCCCAGGGAGTGATGTCCTGGGTAAAGGTCCCCTGCAGCGTCACCGGTTGGAGAAGCGGCACGCGCGCGGCGAGGTGGAGCTGGTAGTCGTCCTCGCCGAACGCGGGGGCGATGTGAACGATCCCGGTGCCGTCCTCGAGGCTGACGAAGTCGGCGGACACGACGTTGAATCCATTCTCCGCGTCCTTGAAGAAATCGAAGAGCGGTTCGTACTTTTCGCCGGCGAGCGCTTCTCCTTTCAAACGCTCGACGATCTCGTACGGACCGTCGAGGACTTTGAGCAGGGCCTCGGCGAGGATGAGAGTCTCGCCCTTGTGGGCCACGCGGACGTAGTCGTACTCCGGACCGACGGCGAGTGCGGCGTTCGCGACGAGCGTCCACGGCGTCGTCGTCCACACGAGAAACCTGTCATCGCTTCCCGCCCTCTTGAATTTGATGAATATCGACGGATCCTCGACGTCCTTGTAGCCGAGACTCACCTCGTGGCTGGAGAGCGACGTCTCGCACCTCGGGCAGAACGGGACGATCTTGTGTCCCTCGTAGAGCAGCCCTTTCTGCCAGAATCGTTTGAGAATCCACCAGACCGTCTCGATGTAGTCGTTCGTGTAGGTCACGTACGGATGATCCAGATCGAGCCAGTAGCCCATCCGCTCGGTGAACTTCGTCCATTCCTTCTCGTACTTGAAGACGCTCTCGCGGCACTTGGCGTTGAAGTTGGCGATCCCGTACTCTTCGATCTGATCCTTGTGACTGAATCCGAGTTCTTTCTCGATTTCGATCTCGACGGGAAGCCCGTGGGTATCCCAGCCGGCCTTGCGGATCACCTGGTAGCCCAACATCGTCTTGTACCGGCAGACGATGTCCTTGCACACCCGCGCCATCACGTGGTGAACGCCGGGCTTGCCGTTGGCCGTAGGCGGCCCCTCGTAGAAAACGAATCGCTGTGCGCCGTCGAGCCCCGAGACGCTCTTCTCGAACGTCCGGTCTTTCTTCCAGAAATCGATGACGGCCTGCTCGACGTCCGGGATCTTCTCGGGCCTCGCGGCGCTTTTGAATCTTTTTCTCTCCATGTTTCGAATAGCCTCTCAAAGGCGCGCTAGATACTCGGTGACGAGTTCGCGGAGTTTCGGCTCAGCCCTCTCGGCGGTCCGTATGATCTCGGCGATGTTGGCAGGCTGGAGGTTGTCCGCGGGACAGAGATCGGTGACGACGGACAGGCCGAGCGCTTTCATTCCGCAGTGAGCGGCAACGATCGCTTCGGGCACGGTGGACATTCCGACCACATCCGCGCCGATTCGCCTCAGGTATCTGTACTCGGCGGCGGTCTCGAGATTCGGACCTGCGAGTGCGGCGAGGATCGCGCGGCGAACGATCGTTCCTCTCTCCACGGCGATCGACTCGAAGAGCGCACGCCTCGATGCGTCGAACGGCTCCGACATGTCCGGAAACCGGGATCCCAGCCGGTCGTCGTTCCACCCGATGAGCGGATTGTCCCCCATGAGATTGATGAAATCGGTGAGCACGACAATGTCCCCGCGGTCGAGATGAGGCGTCATCCCGCCGACGGAGCTCGACATCACCAGCTCCCGCGCCCCGAGCGCGTTCATGACGCGCAGCGGAAAGGTGATCTCCTTCATCGTGTACCCCTCGTAGTAGTGCAGGCGGCCCTGCATGGCGACGACGGTTTTGCCCCCGAGAGTCCCGACGATGAGATTGCCGTCGTGTCCGAGCCCCGTGGTTTCGACGAAATGAGGAATCTCGCGGTACGCGATGACCGCTTCCGCGTCGATCGAATCGCCCATCCCGCCGAGTCCGGTTCCGAGAACGAGGGCCACTTCCGCTCGGGAAGAGACCCGCGCCTCGATGTATTCCTTCGCTTCCTGAATTTTTTCGTAAAGCCCTCTCACTGCGGACTCCTCGATGATCGAGACGTGCTGTGCGGCGGCCGCCAACCAGGCGGCCTCGATCGGGCGCGATTCCCTTCGAAAGCAGTATTTTTCACCAGGGACGGGGTATTCTATCAGATGTCGGGAAAGCGTAAAAGCCGATTCTTGCACGCGGCGGGAACGGTGAGCCGCTTCGTCTTCGACTTGAACCCGGACGTGATCACGACTTCCGACCTGGGCAGGTCGAGCATTTCGGAGAGGAGTTCGACGAGTCGGCGATTGGCGGCGTCGTCCACGGGCGGAGACATCACGTGGACCTTGAGGTGTCCCGTCGCGGTCCACCCGTCAACGGCGTCCCTCGACGATCGTGGTGAGAGGCTGACGGAAAAGGCGAGTCGGCCGTCCGTTCGCTCGTCAACTCTTGTCATCTGGCTTCGCGGCGCTGGCGAGAATGTTGCGCTTGAGCCTCTCCAGCGACCAACCCGGCGCGGCGCTTTCATCGCTCCTCGCCGTCCCGGCCTTGCCGGCGGTGGACGCGTCCATTGAGAGCTCGGGCCCTGGAGTCGTCTGGACGTGGCGCGTTTCGTGTCCCGGCTCGGGGGAAACGGGTGCCTGCGCGAACGGGCGAGTCTGCGACGGAGGGACTTCCTCCCGGAGAGCATCCTTCTGGTGCTCGATCACTTCTTCGAGGATCTTGCGGAAAACTTTGGGTTGCGGTTCCGCCGGCTCCACGCTTTGCTTCTTCGATTCGAACTCGCGCTGCTCCGCGTCGAACCTCCGTTCCTCCTCGGCGAAATCTTTCTCGGCGGTATCGATGAACTTCAGGTGGGACTCGATGAGTACCTTGAGCCGCGAGAGGTAACCGTCTTTCTGCTGCTTGAGGGTCTGTATTTCCTGGCGAAGCCTCATCGCCGTGCCTCGAACGTCCCTGACCGCTTTATCGGCTTCGATCTGGGCCTCTTTCACGATGAGCTCTGCTTCGCGGCGGGCGTTGTCCTTGGCCTCCACAGTCACGCGTTCCGCTGTGAGAAGCGTGTCGCGAAGCGTTTTCTCCATGTTGCGGTACTCCTGAACCTTGTCATCGAGTTCGAGGAGCCGTTCGCGAAGGGCTTTGTTGTCGTTGATCACCGCTTCGTACTCGTCGGCGACGGTGGCGAGAAAGGCGTAGACCTCGTCGGCGTCGAGCCCTCGCATGGCCTTCTTAAATTCTTGTTTCCTGATGTCGAGCGGTGTCAAACGCATGGGTCATCCTCCCGGGACTGGGGATCGCTCAAACTGCGTGTCGATCGCTTCTCGCCGATCGATCGGACAGCGCGTCGGCCGCGCCTCGTCGATCGCGTTTGTGGCATGTAGTTCCTGATGCGATCGTCTTACACTTTGCAATATCCGCGCCAACGATGCGGCGCCGCCGTTCAAGGTAACTCTATGCACTATCTCGAGTTAACCGTGCCGGCTCGCTGTCGGCGTCGGGTGACCGCCTTCCAAAATACACAATTCTCTCAAATTTGGTAGGTTTTTTTCCATCCCCGGGGGCGGCCTTCGCCCCCTTTGGCCACTTGCTCGCGTTCAACGGCTAGAGGCAGGCGGCGCGCTCGGGCGCTCGCCGAGAAGGACCCGTCCCAAACGAATCATCGTCGCCCCCTCCTCCACCGCGATTTCGAAATCGCCGCTCATCCCCATGCTCAAGTGGGGCAAGGACCTGCCGAGGCGGATCTCGATCCGATCGCGAAGGGAGCGAAGCAGCGCGAAAGATTGCCGAACGGCGGCCGGATCGATCGTTAGCGGCCCCACCGTCATCAAGCCTTCGAAGGAGAGATGCGGCAGTCGGGCTATTATCGCCGCAGCCTCCTCGGCATCGGCGGGAGTGAATCCGTGTTTGGTCTCCTCGCCCGACGTGTTCACTTCGAGAAGGATGCGCGTCGTGATGCCGCGTTCCTCGCCCAGGCGGCCGAGCGTCTCCGCGAGCGCGACGCGGTCCACGGAGTGGATGAGCTCGAACTGTCCGATGGCCTTCGTCGCTTTGTTTCGCTGCAGAGTCCCCACGAGATGCCAACGGCACGGGCGCGTCACTCTCGGCTTCTTCTCGAGAAACTCCTGAATGCGGTTCTCACCGATGTCCTCCACTCCCGCATCGGCGAGGGCGTCGACGACCTCCGGTCCGAAAGTCTTGGTCACGCCGACGATGATCACGTCGCTCTTAGGGCGTCCTACGCGGCGGCACGCTTCCTCTATCCGCTCGCGGACTCTCGAGAGATTCTGTTCGATCGTGTCTCTCATTTCTAACGACCTCCGACGGATAGCGTACCCCAAAGGCGGGACGCTGTGAATCTCTCTCTCACACGGTTCTCTGCCGCACCCGGATGGCGGCTCGCCGAAAGGGACGCGACGGCCGCTCTCCGCCCCGCCGGATTTCCACAAGTTAATTCATTCACACACGCACGTAGGTCTTGACGCGGCTCGAGAATTTGACTGACACTCGCGCGGCCGCCGCGGAAAGCTTCTTCCGCGATGCACTATCTTCGAGCGCTGGCTCCCGGGGAACGTTATATTGCTGGCGTCAACCGTTGACTGAACGGCAAGAGTTTTTCGGCTGGGATGACTGAGCAGTGCGTATCCGATACAAACAACCCGGAAGCAACTTCTGCGCGGAGATCGGATGAAGCGGCTCGTTCAACCCGGCGCAAAACAGGGACCCTTGAGGAAGGGTCCCTGTTCTTTTTGTCAGTGACACGGGGATTCCCGAAGCTCCGTGACGCCCGCTTCGCGCGGCGCGTCCCGGGCGGCGGCCATCCTGCCTAGTCCGTGTACTTCGCCTTGAGCTGTTCGATCACGCTCGAGTCGGCCAGAGTCGTGACGTTGCCCAGCGCACGGCCTTCAGCGATGTCTCTCAGGAGACGCCGCATGATCTTCCCCGACCGGGTCTTCGGAAGATCCGCGGTGAAGATGACCTTGTCCGGGACGGCGAACTTGCCGATCTTCTTTCCGATCCAGTCGATGAGCTCCTTCTGGAGCTTATCGGTCCCCTCGATTCCACTGCGGAGCGTCAGGAACGCGGCGAGCGCCTGACCCTTCATCTCGTGCTGGATCCCGATCACGGCAGCTTCGGCGACCGCGGGGTGCTCCACGAACACGCTCTCGAGTTCGGCCGTTCCGATCCGGTGGCCGGCGACGTTCACGACGTCGTCCACGCGGCCGAGGATCCAGTAGTAGCCCTCTTTGTCCTTCTTCGCCCCGTCGCCCGCGAAGTAGACGCCCTTCCACTTGGACCAGTACGTCTGCTTGTAGCGCTCCGGATCTCCATAGATCCCGCGGAGCATGCCGGGCCAGGGCGTGCGGATGGCGAGGAGCCCCGCCTCCACGTCGTCGCCCTTCTCGTTGAGCACTGCCGCGTCGATCCCGAAGAACGGGAACGTCGCGCTCCCCGGCTTCGTCGTCGTGGCGCCGGGCAGCGGCGTGATGAGAATGCCGCCGGTCTCGGTCTGCCACCACGTGTCGACGATCGGACACTTCTGGTTGCCGATCAGATGGTGATACCACATCCACGCCTCGGGGTTGATCGGCTCTCCGACCGAACCGAGCAGGCGGAGCGAGCTCAAGTCGTACTTCTTCGGCCACTCGTCTCCCCACTTCATGAAAGCGCGGATCGCCGTCGGCGCGGTGTAGAACGTGTTCACGGCGTATTTCTCGATGATCTGCCAGAACCGTCCCTCGTCGGGCCAGTTCGGCGCGCCCTCGAAGAGGACGCAGGTCGCGCCGTTCGCGAGCGGTCCGTACACGATGTAGCTGTGCCCGGTCACCCAGCCGATGTCCGCCGTGCACCAGAAGACATCCTCCGGCTTGATGTCGAAGATGTACTTCATCGTGATGTACGTGAAGACCATGTATCCACCCGTCGTATGGATGATCCCCTTGGGTTTCCCCGTGGTCCCGCTGGTGTAGAGCAGGAATAGGGTGTCCTCGGCATCCATCTGCTCGGGCTCGCAGATCCGGTCCACGTCCTTGACGAGGTCGTGGTACCAGTGGTCCCTGCCCTGTGTCATCTTGCACGGGAACTCGTGAGTCAGCGACCGCCTGAAGACGAGCACGTCCTTGACGCACCCGCATTCGCGGACGCCGTCATCGACGATGTCCTTGAGGGCAAGCGGCTTTCCGCGCCGGTAGCCGGCGTCCGACGTAATGACGAGCTTCGACTCGCTGTCGAGCACGCGGTCCCTGATCGATTCTGCGGAGAACCCCGCGAAGATGACCGAATGGATCGCGCCGATCCGGGCGCACGCGAGCATCGTGATCGGCAGCTCCGGAACCATGGGGAGGTAGATCGCGATGCGATCGCCCTTCTTGATGCCGATCTTCTTGAGCACGTTCGCGCACTTGTTGACCTCGCGATACAGGTCGCCGTACGTGAGGACCCGCTCGTCACCCGGCTCGCCTTCGAAGATGATAGCGGCCTTGTTCTTCGTGGCCGAGCTCAGATGCCGGTCGATGCAGTTGTAGGAGATGTTCGTTTTGCCGTTTTCGTACCACTTGAAGAACGGCGCATCCTTCGTGTCCAGTACGCGGTCCCACTTCTTGAACCAGTGAAGTTCGTCGGCAACGGATCCCCAGAATTTCTCGGGATCCTTGATGCTCTCCGCGTACATCTTCTGGTACTCTTCGATCGAGGAAATATGGGCACCTTGCTTGAAACCTTGCGGAGGCGGGAACTTCCGAACCTCCTCGAGAACGGTATCAAAATGCTTCTCAGCCATGATGCGGAACTCTCCTTCTTTCTGAGCCGGCGATCTATGGGATATAGATCTAAGGGGTATACGGGAAAGAGGCTGTGGACATTCAGACGGGCAGTCTACGCTATCGGGGACCGGAAAGTCAAAGCGCAATTATTGGCAAGCCCCGGGACTTCGATACCGACCTCGAGGAAAAGGCCGGGGTCGAGGCCGATTCCGCGGGACGGCGCCGAGGACGGCCGCACGTCTTTCCCCCCTATGGCAGTACACTTCTGAAGGTAAGAGGAGGAGCGGGAGGGCAGGGCCTGCCGCCGCGCGCGGCCCCGCTCGTCCGCCGTGAACGCGCCGATCAATCGCCATGGACCGTGCCGCAGACAAGAAAACCGTCCTCTCCTGGGTTCTCTACGACTGGGCCAACTCGGCTTTC
>CAZYCB010000507.1:0-1561 GCA_964645735.1 uncultured bacterium
ATCGGCGACCAGTACCGGCCGCTTCTAAAGTACGTGGGTCACCGCGCGGATCTCAACTACATACTTGGCGAGATGGTTGACGAGCTCAACACCTCGCACTCGTACATTCAAGACGGCGATTTCGAGATCCCCGACCGGCCCCCCGTCGGACTTCTCGGCGCGCGTCTTGAGTTCGACAAATCCGCGGGGCGGTACAAGATCGCCGAGATCCTCCGCGGGCAGAACGAGGAGGACCGCTACCGCTCGCCGCTCACGCAAATCGGAGTCGATGTGAAAGAGGGCGACTACGTCATCGCCGTAGACGGCGAGGAACTCCCGCTCGATGCGGATCCTTATCGTCTTTTCCGCTATAAAGCCGACCGGCCGGTCGAGCTCACCGTGAACTCGAAACCGTCCGCCAAGGACGCGCGCAAGGTGACGATCGATCCGATCTCGAACGAAACCGATCTCCGCTATCTCGCGTGGATCACGAAGAACCGCGAGAAAGTGGACAAAGCGACGAATGGGCGCGTCGGATATCTCCACATTCCCGATATGGGAGGCGACGGCATCCGAGAGTTCATCAAGTGGTACTACGGACAGATCAAGAAGGAAGGCTTCATCATCGACGTCCGCGGGAACGGCGGCGGGAACGTCTCGCAGATGATCATCGAACGCTTGCGGCGCGAGCTCTTGAGCCTCGATTACTCGCGAAACAGCGACTACGCCGATCCGTACCCCCAGAACGTGTTCAACGGGCACCTCGTGTGTCTCCTGAACGAGACGTCGGCGTCTGACGGCGACATCTTTCCCGCGATGTTCCGAAAAGCCGGGCTCGGCCCGTTGATCGGCAAGCGTTCCTGGGGCGGCGTCGTCGGGATTTCGGGTCACGGGCCGCTTATCGACGGGGGCAACGTGTTCGTTCCCGAGTACGGGTTCCTGAACACCGAGGGCGAGTGGGACATCGAGAACTACGGCGTCGATCCGGACATCGTCGTGGAGAACGACCCGAAGTCCGTGATCGAGGGGCGTGATCCGCAGCTCGAACGCGGGATCGAGGAAGTGATGAAGGCGATCGCCGCCAATCCGAAACACTTCCCGCCGCGGCCGCCGTACCCCGTCAAGACGAAGTAGCGCGGCGGAGCGCAGGGCGCTCGAAAACCCTGCAGCGCACGATGCCGTTTATTTTTCGCGCGGAGTCGGTTAGAATACAGCCATGACGAAGCACACGAGAATACTCTCCGGCATACAGCCGACGGGGAAACTCCACCTGGGCAACTACCTCGGCGCGCTCCAGAACTGGGTGGCCCTCCAGGACGAGTTCCCCGACTCGTGCTACTACTGCATCGTGGATCTCCATGCGATCACGGTGCCGTACGATGCCCAATCGCTTCGCCATCGGGTGTTCGACACCGCGCTCGACTTTCTCGCCGCGGGCCTCGATCCCGGGAAGTCGGCGATCTTCATACAATCGCACGTCCACGAGCACAGCGAGCTCATGTGGCTCCTGAACACCATCACGCCGCTCGGGCTCCTCGAGCGGATGACGCAGTACAAGGACAAGAAGAAGAAACACGCCGAG